>CAYTJI010000001.1:0-24476 GCA_964438065.1 uncultured Desulfobacteraceae bacterium
TCGAACAAGGACGTGGGCGCCCGGACCATTGAGATCAACCGGGCCGAGTATATCATCCGTGGCATCGGTTTTGTAAAAAAGATCTCCGATCTTGAAAACGCGGTGATCAAGGTCAACGACAATGTGCCGGTATATGTGAAAAATGTGGCCCATGTCAGCCTCGGCCCGGCCCTGCGGCGGGGGGCCCTGGACAAAGGGGGCGTGGAAGCCGTGGGCGGCGTCGTGGTGGTACGATATGGCGGAAACCCGCTGGCGGCAATCAAAAATGTGAAAAAGAAAATCGCTGAAATCGCACCCGGGCTTCCGAAGAAAACCCTGCCTGACGGAACCGTGAGCCAGGTGACGATCGTGCCCTTTTATGACCGGACCGGCCTGATCTACGAAACACTGGGCACACTCGACACGGCCCTGACAGAGGAAATCCTGGTCACGGTCATCGTCATTCTGTTCATGCTTATGCACCTGCGCAGCTCCATCCTCGTGTCCGGTCTCCTGCCCCTGGCCGTACTCATGTGCTTTATCGCCATGAAGCTGTTTGGTGTGGACGCCAATATCGTTGCCCTGTCCGGTATCGCCATTGCCATCGGCACCATGGTTGATATGGGGGTGGTCCTGTGCGAAAACATCCTCAGGAGGCTGGATGAAGCCGGGCCGGGAGAGAACTCCCTGGAAGTCATCTACCGGGCCTCCACCGAGGTCGGCAGCGCCGTGGTCACGGCCGTGTCGACCACGGTGGTCAGTTTCCTCCCTGTCTTCACCATGCAGGCCGCTGAAGGAAAACTCTTCAAACCGCTGGCCTACACCAAGACATTTGCCATGGTTGCGGCCGTCATCGTGGCCATTACAATTATCCCGGCCCTGGCCCATATTCTTTTCCGCGGCCGGATACGTGCCGGGAAACTCCGGTCCGTGGCCCTGTGGGCGCTCGTTGTGGCGGGCATTGCGGCGGCCATTGCCATAAAATGGTATCTGGGCCTGATCCTTGTCCTGACGGGTGTGTATTATCTCCTAGAATCCAGAATCCCTCGGGTCGTACAAACAGCGGTCCCGTTCATGACCAGCGCGCTGGCCATCCTGTTTGTTGCCGTGGTGCTGAGCGAACACTGGCTGCCCATGGGCCCGGAGCAGGGTTTTTTCCGAAACCTTTTCTTTGTTCTGGTCATGATTCTGGGTCTGCTGGTCCTGATTCAGCTTTTCATGCGTTTCTACCGGCCCCTTCTGGCCCTCTGCCTTTCCCACAAAACCGTGTTCATGACCATTCCGCTGGTGATTGTCCTGCTGGGCGGGCTGTCCTGGCTGGGGTTTGAAGGCATATTCGGATGGCTCCCGGACGGGATTAAAACCAGCCGCGCGGGCATCTATCTCTCGCAGAAATTTCCCGGACTGGGAAAGGAGTTCATGCCGCCCCTGGACGAAGGGTCCTATCTGTACATGCCGACCACCATGCCGCACGCGTCCATCGGTGAGGTCCTGGACGTACTTCACAAACAGGATATGGCTTTCCAGAACATCCCGGAAATTGAATCTGCGGTGGGCAAACTGGGACGCGCGGACACGGCCCTGGATCCGGCCCCGATCTCCATGATTGAAACGATTATCAATTACAAATCCCAATACCTTGTCGACAAGAGCGGCAAACGTGTCCGGTTCCGGTTCGATGAGGCCGGAAAAGACCTGTTCCGAAGCGCCGACGGCACGCCGCTTCCCGCTCCGGACGGCCGGCCCTATTATGTCCGGGGGGTTTACGCGCGTGATGACGCCGGTCGCCTGATTCCCGACCGGAACGGCAGGCCCTTTCGCCAGTGGCGCCCCCAGCTGGACCCGGATCTGAATAACCACCGTGCGGCGTGGAAAGGCGTCCAGAGCCCGGACGACATCTGGAACGAGATCGTCAAGGCCGGAAAGATTCCTGGGGCGACATCCGCCCCCAAGCTGCAACCCATTGCCGCGCGTATCGTGATGCTCCAGAGCGGCATGCGCGCGCCCATGGGCATCAAAGTCAAAGGGCCGAGTCTCGAAGCCATCGAAAAGGTCGGTCTGCAACTGGAAAAACTGCTCAAGCAGGTCCCTTCCGTGGAACCTTCCGCCGTGATCGCCGACCGTATCGTGGGCAAGCCCTACCTGGAAATCATTATCGACCGAGAGGCGATTGCCCGGTACGGTATCATGCTTGAACAGGTGCAGGATGCGATCGAAGTGGCCATTGGAGGGCGGCGGATCACCACCACCGTGGAAGGGCGGGAACGCTACCCGGTGCGTGTGCGTTATGAACGGGAACTCCGTGACAGTATCGAAGGCCTGGGCCGCATCCTGATCCCCTCCCCGGCCGGTGCCCAGATCCCCCTGTCCCAGTTGGCTGAAATCCGGTATGTTCGCGGACCGCAGGTCATCAAGAGCGAGGACACATTCCTGATCGGCTACGTGCTCCTGGACAAAAAAGAAGGCTGGGCTGAAGTCGAGGTCGTTGAACAGGCCCGGGCTTTTCTCAACAAAAAAATCAAGAGCGGGAAACTGGTCATTCCGGCCGGCGTCAGTTACACGTTCGCCGGGAGCTATAAGAACCAGGTCCGTTCGGAAAAGAAACTCATGGTGGTGCTACCTCTCGCCCTTTTCATCATCTTCATGATTCTCTATTTTCAGTTCAAGTCCGTCCTGACCACCCTGCTTGTGTTTTCCGGCATTGTCGTGGCCTGGGCCGGTGGGTTTATTCTGATCTGGCTGTATGCCCAGCCCTGGTTCATGGATTTCAGCGTGTTCGCCAATCACATGCGCGATTTCTTTCAGGTGCATCCGGTCAATCTCAGCGTGGCGGTCTGGGTGGGGTTTCTTGCCCTGTTCGGCATTGCGTCGGATAACGGCGTCATCATGGCCACCTACCTGGATCAGACCTTCGACCAAAACAAGCCGCAATCGGTAAATGAGATCCGTGAAGCCACGCTGGAAGCCGGCACCCGCCGGGTGCGGCCGTGTCTCATGACCACGGCCACGACACTTTTGGCCCTGATTCCGGTACTGGCATCCACGGGCCGGGGCTCTGATATCATGGTGCCCATGGCCATCCCGTCCTTTGGCGGCATGCTGGTCGTCATCATCAGCATCTTTGTCGTACCCGTGCTGTACTGCGCGATCCGGGAATTCGGATTCAAATCATCAAAAAGTGAGGCAACTCATGAAAGAGCCCAACCTTCGCAAATACCATCGTAACATGGGCATCTGTATCGTTTTCCTGATCCTCCTTCAGACGGGAACCGGGATTTTTCTGAGCCCACGTCTCCGGAACGTCTCACGAGGCTGAAAGAAAAGACTGAATGAATTCCCTTACGCGGGCTTTGCCTTTGTAAACGCCGAAATGCCCTTCGCAGAGGATATCGGCATCAAGAGACAAGAGACGTTCGAGGGACCGCAGATAGTCATCCCTGTCGGACAGGATAACCGGGTTGATGGGCCCGTGGACATCCTGCCCGAAAAGCACCTTGTATCCGTCCGATTCCGTGAGATAGACCACCGATCCCGGGGAATGACCCGGGGTATGAATGGCCTCGATCCGTCTGCCTCCCAGATCAATCTCCTCCCGTGGCCCCTTTAACCTCCGGTCAATTCGAAAAGGCTGGATGGCCGCCCCGTACCATTTGGCCGCGGTGACCGTGTTGTCCCCTTTTTCAAGAAACGATGCTTCCAGTTCGTGGGCAACGACGTCCATGGAGAGGAATTCTTTCAGGCCCGAAACCCCGCCGGTGTGGTCAAAATGACAGTGGGTAATCAGCAGGAGTTCAATTGAATCCGGTTTGACACCACAGGACCGGATGTTACGCAACAGCTTGTGCTGCGCACGGCCGCACCCCGCGTCAACCATTGCGGCATGCCCGTCGAAATTGATCACGTAAACGGCCGCGTCTTCAGGACTGGTGTAGCCAGCTCCCCCAATTTGAAATATCTCACTCGTTATCTCCATAAGACCCCATGCCGGCCCGGCCTGAATCGGTCCCGCTTTCTCGTTCACGGAATTTTCCGCCCGACCCCAAAAAACCACAGAGAGCATCCGGCTGTGTGGATATATGGTGCCGCTATTTCCTCTAACACACAATATATCGACAGAAATTCTCTGAAAAAATCGTCAACTGGTTCATTTTGCAGTTTTTTTTCTTGACAATGCAAGGATAAGAAAAGATAGTGTCACGAAGTGGATAATTGTGTCACAAAGTGTCATGGACCAGGATATATGATATTCAGAGGACGTTTCAAACACAACCTTGACGCCAAGGGCAGACTCGCCATCCCGGCGAGATACAAAGAGACCCTGGAAAAAAACGGCCAGGACTGTCTGGTTGTGACCAACCATGACACCGGGGATGATACGTGCCTTTGGGCCTTTCCAATGGACAAATGGCTCGAGATCGAGGAAAAGGCGGCCAGGCTCCCCCAGTTCAACCGTGCGGCTAACGTCTATATCCGGTTTTTTATCTCAGGCGCGGTCGAATGTCCACTGAAAAACGGGCGGATCACGATACCCCCGGACCTGAGACAGATTGCGGGCCTGAAAAAAGAGGTTGTCCTCGTCGGCTCGGGAACAAAATTTGAAATCTGGGAGAAAGGCAAGTGGGAGAAGGAATTTGAACGTTCCAGGGAAAAATTTCCCGAGGCCAGTGAAGCACTTGAGGAGTTCGGCATATGAAGTCCCTGTAAACGCCAATCCTGCTTCTTTTGTCCTGCGGATGTGGAAACACGAGACCTCTGAAAACTGACCGGTTTTGCGCCAAATCAAATCAAAAAGCCTGCACTGATAAGAAGGGGAAGGCCAAATCACGCCATCGCGTGAATAACCGACTCAATATATTGAATATTTTGAAGATTATAAGTTGATCCCAACCTGTCTGGGTGCCGGCCTGTCCCGTCCGGACGGCAGACAGGCAACGCATAGGCAGGCGCCGTGTTGGTGCAAAAAGAGGTCGCTTTTCAAAGGTCTCATGCGGCAGTTCCATCAGGAGAGGCAATCCAAATCCATTTTCAAGGTATCGCAGGGATTTCAGGTTTGGGATACCCACACCAGCCAGTTCTCGTCCATGAAGTCGTCCGGTATCTGTGCCACAAGGCAGATGGCACATACGTGGACGGCACGGTTGGACCGGGCGGGCACAGCGAGGCGATTGGTCGGAGTCTCACCGCAACGGGGCGTTTGATATGCCTGGACCGGGATCCGGAAGCTATCCGAATGGCCGGGGAAAGGCTGACCTTTCTTAAAAATCGTGTCAAACTGGTCCAGGCAAACTTTGCAGACCTGGATGACGTTCTTTCATCGCTGGGAATCCAGTCGGTTGACGGTGTTCTGCTGGACCTGGGTCTGTCTTCCTGGCAAATCGAGCACTCGGGCAGGGGATTCAGCTTCAACAGAGACGAACATATTGACATGAGGATGGATCCGAACGATGAAACGACGGCATATGAACTCGTCAATGCCCTTTCCCTACAGGACATTGAAAGGATCTTGAAAGAATATGGTGAAGAAAAAAGAGCGGGCCGAATCGCAAGGGCTGTTGTCCGGGCACGGGCCAAAAAGCCTCTTGAAACATCCTCTCAGCTGGCAGATGTGATTCGGTCGGCATTCCCATCGTCGCATCGATTCACAGCCAGGCATCCTGCGACAAGAACATTCCAGGCCTTCAGGATAGCCGTTAACAGGGAATTACAGAATATCGATATATTTCTGGATAAGATTCCATCTCTGATTTCAGCAGGAGGAAGGCTGGTCGTCATATCCTATCACTCACTTGAAGACAGGCGCTTCAAACAGACCATGATGCACTGGGAAAGGACCTGCACCTGCCCACCGGATTTCCCCCGGTGCGTCTGCGGGAAGGTTCCTCTTTTCAGACGTCTGTTCAGGAAAGGGATTAAGGCGGGTACCGAGGAAGTGCACAACAACCCCAGGGCGCGCAGCGCGGTTCTGAGAGCTGCGGAAAGGATTCAGCCATGACACGACCGGAAAAAATTTCGAGGATGGTGGGATCAAGGAATACGAACTCGGGCGTCCGCATAAAAAACAGCCGGGTCAGGAAAAGAAAGACCGGCATGACCCGAAAACAGGTCCTCCTGGCCGGTCTGATCCTGTTACTTTTCATGGGCAGCGGAATCAGTTATGTATGGTCCAATTTCGAGATGACTCAGAGAGGATACGACATCAGTGAACTCAGAACTGAAGAGATGCGACTGCTGGACAAAAACCGCAAATTGAGACTGGAACTGGCAATTCTGGAGTCCCCGCAGAATCTTGAGACCCTGGCACACAAACTGGGGCTTCGACAACCAACCCCTGATCAGATTATTGTCCTGAAATGAAGGTCGGAGAAAAAAAACGGATTCGGTTCCGTATCTACCTGGTGGCCTTTTTTTTTCTACTGGCCTTGGGGACGGTCCTGGCCAGGGCGTATCAACTCCAGATACGGAAAAAGGATGCTCTGGACGCCATCGCGCGAAACGGTTATATCGGTACGGCGAAACTCCCTCCGGAACGGGGAACCATATATGACAGAAAGGGCCGTGAACTGGCACTGAGCGTGCGAGTAAAATCCGTATACGCCCATCCCAGACGGATCAAGAACAAGAGAAAAACAGCCCGGCGACTGGCCCGTATTCTGAAACAGAAACAGGGCAGACTTCTGCGCCTGTTGAGGAGCGACCGATCATTTGTATGGATCGCCAGGAAAATTCCTCCTGTTCAGGCACAAAAGGTCATGTCCGCCCGTCTGGAAGGCGTCAACATCGTCGCCGAGAGCCGACGCTACTATCCCGAGAAAGAAAGCGGGGCTCATCTGGTGGGCTTTGTCGGCGCCGACAATCAGGGGCTGGAAGGGCTTGAAAAAAAATTCGATTCGCTGCTGAGGGGCCCGCAGTGCACCCTCACCCTGATGCGGGATGCCTTGGGACGCCCGTTTTCGGTCAGCAACCGGACTCCTTCCGGCCACGGGATGTATGACATCATCCTTACGATCGATAAGGACATTCAATGCAAGGCCCAGAAGGCATTACGCGCGACAGTCAGAAAGCTGAAAGCCAGGGCAGGCAACTGCCTGGTCGTGGCCCCTGACACCGGAGAGATCCTGGCCATGGCGGTCGAGCCGGAATTCAATCCGAACGTCTTCTCGTCTTACAGGCCGGATCAGTGGAGAAACCGCGCTGTTACAGACTGTTTCGAGCCCGGGTCCACCATCAAGCCGTTCCTCCTGGCCGCGTGCCTGGAAGAACATGTCCTCACCACCCGTACCACATTTGACTGTGAAGAAGGGGCATACCGGATCGGCACGCATGTGATCCACGACACCAAGAAACACGGTGTCATGAACGTGGCGGAAATCATCGTTCATTCCAGCAATATCGGCGGGGTCAAAATGGGCCGGCGCCTCGGATATGCAAAATTCTATGATTACCTGAAAAAATTCGGGTTCGGCAGCAGGCTGGGCAACGATTTCCTGGGAGAAAGGACCGGGTTCATCCGGTCTCCTTCAAAAACCCGGGAAATCGACCAGGCCACCGCATTTTTCGGCCAGGGAATCACCGGTACCTCCCTGCAGCTTGCCATGGCCATGGGGGCCATCGCAAACGGCGGCCGGTTGATGCGGCCTTTTGTGGTGAAAGCCGTTGTGGACGAATCCGGCCGAACGGTAAAAAGAACCCGGCCGCAGGTCATCCGAAGGGTGATATCTGCAAAAACGGCAGCCAGCGTCTCACGCGTGCTCGAAGGCGTTGTCAGCGATGAAGGCACGGGCGCGCCGGCAGCGATCGCCGGGTTCAGGGTCGCGGGAAAAACCGGCACTTCCCAGAAAGTGGATCCCCGAACCAGGAGGTATTCCCGGACAAAGTACGTGGCCACTTTTGTCGGGTTCGTCCCGGCTCAGAAACCCAGGCTGGTCATCCTGGTCACGGTTGATGAACCGAAAGAGATTCATTACGGGGGACTGGTAGCCGGGCCCGTATTTAAAGATGTGGGGAAATGGACCTTGAATTATCTCCGGGTCAATCCGGATGTCAGATCAGCCGGCAGGGACAAAAAGGCACTGAAATATGTGATGATCGGCAAATATGCACCGGCGCTGAGTGCATCCGCGCCAGAAAAGGTCACCAAAGGGAGCCTGCCGGATTTCAGGGGCCTGGGGATGAGGCAGGTCCTGAAAAAATGCAGGGCCCTCGGCCTGGATATACGCCTTGAAGGAACCGGCATTGCGGACCGTCAAAGGCCTTCGCCGGGGGTATCCCTCAAGAAAGTGCCGATAGTCAGGGTAAGTTTCAGCCCTCCCGGATAATGCCGGCGGGAAATCCGGAAGCACGGAACACTGTGGATTACCAATCAACAAACGGATTCGCAGCCGAGATGGACACAAACACATGCGCCTGAAATCACTGCTCACCGGTATTTCGACCTCGGGCCCGGCCAACACGCCTGATCCGGAAATCAAAGGCCTGGCCTGTGATTCCCGGAAGGTTCGACCGGGATTTCTGTTTATCGCCCTGAAAGGGACATTACGGGACGGTCACGACTTTATTGAAGACGCCGTGCGAAACGGTGCCAGTGCAGTGGTGGGAGAATCATTTACAGGAACAGTCCCTGTTGCTGAGAATATCCCAACCTTTCAGGTCCCTGATTCCCGCGTTGCTCTGGCCCAACTGGCCTTGAATTTCTACGGACAGCCGTTCAGAAACATGAATCTGATCGGGATTACCGGCACGAACGGGAAAACCACGACAAGCTACCTGCTGGAATCCATTCTGCTCACGGCCGGATCCAGACCCGGCGTTATCGGGACCATCAGTTATCGCGCACCCGGAATCACATGGCCCGCACCGCTAACGACTCCCGATTCCCTGGAGTTGATACGGATTCTTCGCAGCATGGCCGATACCGGGGTCTCCGACGTCGTCATGGAGGTCTCATCTCATGCGCTGGATCAGAAAAGGATCACGGGCTGCCCGTTCCGGACTGCGGTCTTCACCAATCTCTCCAGGGACCACCTTGACTATCATGGCTCCATGTCGGCATATTTCGAGGCCAAAAGCAGGCTCTTCCGCGAACTCAGGTCCGAAGGAGACCGTAATGATACAAAGGCGGTGATCAACGCGGATGATCCGTCAGCAGGAAAACTGGCCCGGCTCACTCCGGTCCCGGTCGTGACCTACGGCCTTGAGAGGGACTGTAATGTCCGGGCGGAACAGGTCGTGTCAGGCAAGTCCGGGGTGACCGCAAGGCTCATCGCGCCCGGCGGCCGGACAGAAGTCCGCTCGTCATTGATCGGCGGATTCAATATATACAATATACTTGCGGCTGCTGCCGCGGCCTTGTGTCTGGGCATATCCCTGGAAACCATCGCATACGGGGTCTCCCGCCTCCAAGGAGTGCCGGGCCGTCTGGAACGGGTGCCGAACCGGCGGTCCCTGACAATTATCGTGGATTACGCCCACACACCGGACGCCCTGCTCAAGGCCCTGACTGCGCTCAGGCCGCTTGCAGGAGAAGGCCGGCTCATCACCGTGTTCGGTTGCGGTGGGGACCGGGACAGGGGCAAACGCCGGGAAATGGGACAAGTCGCCGCACAGCACAGTGACCTGGTGATTCTCACCTCCGACAACCCCCGAACCGAAGACCCGGAGTCGATCATCGCACAGATTGAACCGGGGATGCGGGATAAGGACATGGAAAAACTTCCGGGCCTTCCCGGCAGACGGTCGGCCGTTACAGGCTATTTCGTCGAACCGGACCGTGCCGAAGCGATTCAAAAGGCGGTTGAAGAAGCGGATCAGAAAGACATCATCCTGATCGCAGGAAAAGGTCACGAAGACTATCAGATCATCGGGACGCAAAAAAGGCATTTCGACGACCGCGAAGTGGCGGCAAAGGCCGCCTCGTGAAAATCCGCAAGACAGGGGGATGCCGATGCCTGAGGCATGGGGGAACATCACGGTAGAGGAAATCCTGGCCCCGACCCGCGGAATCCTGCTTTCGGGAAATCTGCGGCAGGTCTTTTCCGGCCTGAACACCGATTCCAGACGCACGGCCTCCGGCGATCTTTTCATAGCGCTTATCGGGGATCGTTTCGACGGGCACAATTTCGCACTGGATGCGATAAACCGGGGGGCAACGGGGATTGTCATACGGAAAGATCGCGCACAGGGACTCTCCCGTGTTAAGGGAGCGGCAGTCATCGCCGTCAAAGACACCCTGAGAGCCCTGGGGGATCTGGCTGCATGGTGGCGACGCCGGCACAGGGTGAGACTTGTCGCCGTGACGGGCAGCGCCGGAAAGACGACGACGAAGGAAATGATCTCGCGAATCCTCGAAATTGAGGGCCGGACACTCGCAAGCGAGGGAAACTTCAACAATCTGATCGGCCTGCCGCTGACTCTGCTGCGTCTGGAAACCGGACATGAAAGCGCTGTGCTGGAAATGGGGATGAACCGGCCGGGGGAAATCGCACGACTGACCGAAATCGCAGATCCGGATGTGGGCGTGATTACAAACGTGGGCATGGCGCACCTGGAAGGTCTCAAAGACATCAAGGGCGTTGCCCGGGCCAAGACTGAAATGGTGGAAAGGGTGTCTCCGGAAAGCCGGATTCTTCTGAACGGAGATGACAAACTCCTGATGGAGGCGGCTTCCCGGTTCGGAAGGGCTGTGACGACGTTCGGATTTGAGGAAAACAATGATATCCGTTGCACGAACGTCCGGGATACGGGCCTGGCCGGGGTCTCTTGTTCCGTAACATACCGCGGGAAATCCATAGACATCCGGCTGCGTGTTCCGGGTCATCAGAACGTGTCCAATGCCCTGGCAGCGACTGCGGCTGCGCTTTTGCTGGACACATCCCCTGATCACATTGTCAAAGGCCTGGAGGCCTTCAGAGGCGTTCCGGGCCGGTTTACACCGATTGCGCTGCCCGGTGGCATCACGCTGGTAGACGACACCTACAATGCCAATCCTTCATCCCTGAAGGCGGCCCTGAAAGCGGTGGCCGCACTCAGAAACAGCGGCGGAAGAATACTCATTGCGCTTGGAGAGATGATGGAACTCGGCGATGCGGCGGTCCCGGCCCATCTGGAGGCCGGGCGCATGGTGGCGGAAACCGCGGCGGCCTACCTTGTGGCCATGGGCGAACACGCGCCGGAAATGATAAAAGGCGCTCTGGAATCCGGGATGGGCCCAAACGGTGCAGAAACTGCAGGCACGCACGAAGAAATGGTCGACCGGCTGATCAGCAGGATCAAACCGGGGGACCTGATCCTTGTCAAGGGATCCCGAATGATGGATCTTGGCCGGGTTGTCGATGACATCCGGGCGCGTGTACCGTGAACAGTCACGAGGGGAAATTTTACAAAGATCTCACAGCATCAAAAGGCAAACAGCCCCATGTTCTACAAACTGATCTATGCGTTCCACGCGGATTTGTCCTGGCTGAATGTGTTCCGGTACATTACCTTCCGGGCTATTCTGGCCTCCCTGACTGCCCTGGTGATCTGTTTCATCTTCGGCAGATGGGCGATCAACAAACTCCGCGCCATGCAGATCGGACAATTCGTCCGGGATGACGGACCACCGGAGCACAAATCCAAGGAAGGGACTCCGACCATGGGAGGATGCCTGATTCTGCCCGCGATTGTCTTTTCCGCACTCCTGTGGGCAGACCCGGCCAATGTCTATGTGTGGATTGTAATATTTGTCACGCTGTCCTTCGGAGCCATCGGGTTTGCCGACGATTACCTGAAAGTAACCAGGAAAAACAGTCGCGGTCTGAGACCCCTTTCCAAATTTTCTCTGCAGATTCTGGCGGCCCTGATCGTCGCCCTGGCACTCTATTATTACCCCGGTTATAATCTGCATCTGAACGTGCCGTTTTTCAAAAAGATTTCCCCGGACCTCGGCTGGGGGTATATCCCGGTGATCATCTTCATCATTGTCGGCGCATCCAATGCCGTAAATCTGACAGACGGCCTGGACGGCCTTGCAATCAGCCCGGTCATTGTGGCATTCGGGAGTTACCTGGTTTTTGCCTACCTGTCAGGGCATGTCAAGATCGCCGGGTACCTCCAGATCCCGTATGTGTCGGGCGCGGGAGAAATCTCCATTATCTGTGGCGCCGCAGCGGGTGCGGGGCTGGGCTTTCTGTGGTACAACGCCTACCCTGCGGAGATCTTCATGGGGGATGTCGGCTCCCTGGGCCTTGGCGCGGTCCTGGGAACGGTCGCCATCATTACCAAACAGGAAATCGTGCTGATTCTGGTGGGCGGCCTGTTTGTTTTTGAAGCGCTCTCCGTCATATTCCAGGTCGCCTACTTCAAATTTACAGGCGGTCAGCGTATCTTTCGGATGGCCCCCATACACCATCATTTCGAGCTGAAAGGATGGCCAGAGCCCAAGGTCATCGTCCGGTTCTGGATCATTGCCATCATCCTGGCACTGTTTTCCTTTACCACACTCAAACTGAGGTAGCAGGTCCAATGGCGCAACACCGGCATCCGCAATTTTACGGGAGGAAAATCGTCGTGGCAGGGCTGGGTATTTCCGGACTATGGACCGCCAGGTATCTCGCGGCCCATGGCGCAGACGTAACGGTCAGTGAAAAAAGACCGGAGATGGACCTGGACCCGGGCATGTGCAGGGAAATCCGTGCCCTCGGCGTGGTCCTGGAGGCTGGCGGACACACGATGAAAACATTCATGGAGGCCGACATGATCATTGTCAGTCCGGGGGTCCCGACTGATATACCGATCCTTCACGCCGCACGGGAAAAAGGCATCCAGGTAATCGGCGAACTGGAACTGGCCGGCCGGCTCGTCCAGGCCCCTGTCATCGCCATCACCGGCACGAACGGAAAATCAACGGTTACGGCGGCCCTGAGCCGGATGCTGGAGCTGGCCGGCCTGAATGTTTTCGTGGGGGGAAACATCGGCACCCCTCTGATGGCCCTTGCCGCAGGCGGTGAAAAGCCGGACTACGCGGTCGTGGAGGTCAGCAGCTTTCAGCTAGACACGACCGTAACATTCTGTCCCCGTATTTCCGTAATCCTGAACATCACGCCCGATCACCTGGACCGGTACCGGGGTTACGACGACTATGTCCGGTCAAAGTTGAAAATATTCAGCAATCAGAAATCCGGGCATCATCTGGTCCTGAACGATGATGATCAAAGGCTGGCCGGGATCAACCCGTCATCCGGTGTTTCCGTGCTTCGTTACGGGACAGCGCAGAAGCCGGGCCGGCACGCATATGTCAAGAACGGGGAAATCCTGGCCCGTACCGATGACCGGCAGCCGGACAGATTCCCGGTCGCGTCGTATAAGTTGCCGGGAAAACACAACCGCCAGAATCTGATGGCCGTCATCCTTGCCTGCCGGCTGATCGGGATCGACCCTGCTGTAATCCGGCGGCATATCGGCAACCTCCGGGGACTTCCGCACCGGCTGGAATATGTGGGGGAAGTGGAGGGAGTGACCTATTACGATGATTCCAAGGCCACCAACGTGGATGCGGCCGTCAGGGCGGTCGAGAGTTTCGACCGGCCCCTGATCCTCATCGCCGGAGGCAGGCACAAGGGCGCAGACTACTCCCCGCTGGTGCGCGCCTGCAAAAAACAAGTGCGAAAGGCTGTTTTCCTGGGAGAGGCAAAGGATCTGCTGTGTGCTGCCTTCGATGGGTGCATCGCCTTTTCCACGGCCCGGGACATGGCTGAGGCCGTGGCCCTGGCCCGACAAAGTGCCCAACGGGGAGACACGGTCCTGCTTTCCCCGGCATGTGCCAGTTTCGACATGTTTTCTGATTATAGAGACAGGGGCAGGGTATTCAAATCAATCGTTGCGGGATTGAGCCGTGGCTGAAAAACACGCAAAAGCTTCCGGATATGATTACATGATCCTTGTCCCGGTCCTTGTCCTGATCGGGCTGGGTCTGGTAATCGTGTACAGCGCCAGCAGCCACCTGGCGGAACATCGTCTGGCGGACAGTTCATTTTATCTGAAACGCCAGGCCCTGTTCTGTGCCGCGGGTCTGCTTCTCATGGTCCTGGCCAAAAAGATCCCATGCACCCTCTATTCCAAAATGGTCTATCCCCTGCTTGTCCTCAGTTTCTGTCTTCTTGGCATTCTGTTTGTACCGGGCATCGGACACAAAGTGGGAGGCGCATCCCGGTGGATCCGGATGAGCGGTTTTTCTTTCCAGCCATCCGAATTCGTAAAATTCACCCTGGCCGTTTACATGGCATATTCCATGTCGAAAAAGGCATCCGACATGGGTCGGCTGAGAACCGGCCTTGCACACCATCTTGTGGTGGCAGGCCTTTTTATCGTGCTCATTCTTCTGGAGCCGGATCTTGGAACCTCGCTGATTATCGGCGGCTGGCTCATGATCATGCTGTTTGTCGGTGGCGTCCGTCTGTGGCAGATCGGCTCGGTACTGGCCATCTCCTCGGTGGTCGTGTGGCAGCTCATCGCCCGCGCCGATTACCGGATGCACAGGTGGCTGGCTTTTTTGAATCCCTGGGACGATCCACAGGGCATCGGTTTTCAGATCATCCATTCCTTCCTGGCATTCGGATCAGGAGGACTGTTCGGCGCGGGGCCGGGGGCCGGGAAGCAGAAACTTTTCTACCTGCCTGAGCCCCACACGGATTTCGCTCTGTCCGTGGCAGGTGAGGAACTGGGTTTTGTCGGGGTTGCGTTCATTGTCCTGTTGTTCGGCCTGTTGATCATGCGCGGGATCAAGGTCGCCCTGAATGCCCGTGATCTGTACAGCTCGTACCTTGCCCTGGGAATTATCTGCCTGATCGGGCTTCAGGCAATCGTCAACATGGGTGTGGTCCTGGGGTTGCTCCCGACAAAAGGCCTGACGCTGCCGTTTATCAGTTACGGGGGATCCGCCCTGATTCTGAATCTGACGGGCATCGGCGTGCTGCTGAACATTTCATCAAAAACATGACACCCAAAACCCGCATAAATTGTTGCAGAAAAGACGTTATGTTTTTAATATCAGTAAGTTATTGGATTTCTGGGCTTGCAGGATTTAGGTGAAAGGCAAATGAATCATACGGCCGGAACCTTTCGGGCGATCATAGCGGGCGGCGGTACAGGCGGTCACCTTTTTCCCGGAATTGCCGTGGCCAGAGAAATTGAAAAGCGGTTTGATCACGCCGAGGTCCTTTTTGTGACTGGCCTGCGAAAAATGGAATCGGAAATTCTGTCCCGCTATGGATACCATACCGTTTCCATCCGGGTGGAGGGGATAAAAGGCCGGGGCTGGAAAAAGGGGCTGAAGGTAATTTCCGGACTTCCCGGCAGCTTTCTGCAGTCAGTCTCTTTGATCAAGGCCTTTTCACCGGTCTTTGTTCTCGGCGTTGGAGGCTATGCTTCGGGTCCGGTGTGCCTGGCCGCCAGGATGATGGGGGTTCCGACAGCGATCCATGAACAAAACGCCGTTCCGGGTCTTGCCAACCGTCTGCTGTCCCGGTTTGTGGACTGTGTGTTCATTTCGTTCCCGGAAAGCCGGCCCTGGTTGAAAGGCCGCCGGCATGTCCTGAGCGGAACGCCGGTACGGGAAGAGCTTTTTTCCGGTATCCCCGCAAAGAAACCGGACTCATCGCGGTTTACCGTCCTGGTGGTGGGTGGCAGCCAGGGCGCCATGGCCGTTAACAGGGCCTTTGCCGAGGCCCTGGAGATCCTGGAATCGGAAGGCAGACATCCCCATGCGATCCACCAGACAGGAGAGACGGATTTTGCGAGGGTTCAGGAAGACTACCGCAAACGCGGCATTCGGGCGGAGCTTCACCCCTTTATCCGGGATATGGCCGCGGCATATCACCGCGCGGATCTCGTTGTCGGCCGGGCGGGGGCATCCACGATCTTCGAGCTCGCGGCACTGGGAAAACCCTCTGTTCTGATCCCCTACCCGTTCGCAACGCATGGGCATCAGGAAATGAATGCCCGCTGTCTGGTTCAGGCGGGGGCCGCGGAAATGATCCGGCAGGAAGAACTGACCGGCGAGTGCCTGGCAAAGGTCCTGACCGAATTCATGAACAACCCGGACAGGCTGAAAACCATGGGGATCCGGGCCCTGACGATCGGCCGAAAAGACGCGGCAGAGGTCATTGTGGATCATCTGCTGGAAACAGCGCTCGCAAAAAAACGGACCTGAACACAGCGGATAACATTTTACCAAAAACCTGCAAGCGTCGAGTTTGCCTTGCACCTGCCTGCTGCAGGCAGGTGCAAGGCGGCAAGGGCGCAGACGTACGACGATACTTCAAGTCCTTGCCAACGCCGTCCCGCCTCCAGGCGGGATAAAATCGGCACTCCCGGAGGGTAAACTATTTTCAAAAATCCGGTCTAAACCGGACATTTCGGGATGTACCGCTGTTGATGAGAAAAAATGAAAACACTCGGAAAGACAAAACACGCTCATTTTATCGGTATCGGCGGCATCGGGATGAGCGGCATCGCCGAACTTCTGCTCAACCTGGGCTACTCCGTCAGCGGTTCGGACCTGACGGAAACCGCGGTTACCCGGCGCCTGGCGGCCCTGGGGGGCCGAATCCATATCGGGCATGAAAGACGGAACGTGGAAGGGGCCGATGTCGTGGTCTATTCCTCGGCCGTGAGGCCGGACAACCCGGAGATCCTGGAGGCCGGAGAGCGAAGCATCCCGGTGATCCCCAGGGCGGAAATGCTGGCGGAGCTGATGCGGCTCAAGTATGGGATTGCCGTGGCCGGCGCACACGGCAAGACCACAACCACTTCCATGATCGCCTCCATACTGACCCGCGGACACCTGGACCCGACCGTGGTAATCGGGGGGCGGCTGAATATCTGGGGCGGATCAAACGCCAAACCGGGCCGGGGAGACATCCTGCTCGCAGAGGCCGATGAAAGCGACGGGTCTTTTCTTGCCCTGTCTCCCGCAATCGTCGTGGTTACCAATATTGACCGGGAGCACATGGATCATTACGGCAATATGGATGCGATCCGGAAAACGTTTGTCGATTTCATCAACAAGATTCCGTTTTACGGAACCGCCATGCTCTGCCTCGACAATGAAGAAATTCAGGGAATTATTCCCCGACTCCGCAAAAAATATGTCACTTACGGCCTGACCTCCCAGGCCGATCTCAAGGCCAGGGACCTGCAGAAAGAGGCGATCGGAACAAGCTTTGAGGTAATTTTTCACAACCGGAGCCTGGGCCGCATCACCGTGGAGGTCCCCGGAGACCACAATGTCTTGAATGCGCTGGCGGCTATTGCGGTCAGTCTCGAACTCGAGATGGATATCGCCGTCATACGTGACGGGCTGAAGACCCTGGGGGGGCTCGAAAGGCGTTTTGAGGTCAAGGGCCGGAAGCAAGATATCGTTGTCATGGACGATTACGGACATCATCCGACGGAGATCATGGCCACGCTGAAGACCGCCAGGGAATGCTGGCCGGAAAGGCGGATCATTGTCGTTTTCCAGCCGCACCGGTACACCCGGACAAAAGAACTGTTCGATCGCTTTGTCATCAGCTTTAATGAAGCGGACCTGCTGATCATTACCCCCATTTATCCCGCCGGAGAAAAAGAAATCCATGGCGTGAGCGCTGAATGGCTGGCCAGGGGAATCAAAGAGCACGGACACAGGGAAGTGCTTACCTGCCGGGAATCGGACGAAATTCTCCGGGCACTCAAATCACATGTCAGGCCCGGAGATCTTGTCATCACGCTCGGGGCGGGCAATATCGGCAGCGTCGGGAAAAAATTTCTGGATGAACTGGGCAAGGAGGGCAGCACACCCTGAAAGGATTCGGGGCGATCATCCCCGTGTGAACCGGCATGAACAAAAATCAGAGGAACAGACTGGCAGCCATGACAGGCTACAAAACCATCTTTGACTGCCCCATGGCACGCTATACAACCTTTCGTGTCGGGGGCACGGCCGAAGCCGTGTATCACGCTGATGATCTCGAAGAACTCAGTCAGATCATTCGATACCTGAACCGTGAAGGGATCCCCTGTTTCGTCATGGGCCGCGGAAGCAATCTCCTGATACGGGACAGTGGTATCAGCGGACTGATCATCCAACTGAAAGGCGCGTTGGCCACGATCGAGCGGGAACACCCGGAGGATCCTACGCTTTTGCTGGGAGCCGGACTTTCCCTGGCGGATCTTCTGTCCTACTGCCGGCGTGCAGGTCTGAGCGGTCTGGAGTTCCTGGCCGGCATTCCCTGTACCGTGGGTGGCGCTGCAGCCATGAACGCAGGCGCCTTTGGTGAAGAATTCTGTCCCCGGATTCTGGAAATCCAGTGGCTCACCGCGCAGGGGGACCTCCGCGTCACGGAGCGCGCGCAACTCCGGTTTTCGTACAGAACCCTGGAAATGGAGAAAGACTCGGTAATTGTCCGCGTTCGGGTGCAGCTGCGTCATGATTCTGAAAAAACCGTCGCGCATCGTATCACTCAGTGTCTCAGGGAACGGAGACTTCGTCAGCCGCTCGAATACCCAAGCGCCGGCAGCGTATTTAAAAACCCTCCCGGCGACTTTGCTGGGAGACTGATTGAAGCGGCCGGTTTGAAAGGGAAAAAGATCGGCGGAGCCATGATCTCGGAAAAGCACGCCAACTTTATCATCAATACCGGCGGCGCAAAGGCGGAAGATATTCTGGGCCTGATGGATCTGGCTGAATCCAGAGTGAAAGAAGATACCGGTATTGAACTCGAACCGGAAGTCAGGATTCTGGGAAACGGCTTTACTGACAGCCGGTAACGTTTCCGCTCACAAGGATATGAATCCCGGATAAAATGAATAAACGATCCGTGCTCAACAAACAGTCGGTAAAGAAAAGGAAAAAGAGGAAGGCCGGAAGACGCCCCCGCGGTTCTGTTCGGATGCGCAATGTCATACCCCTGCTCTTAAAGATCTCCGGATCGTGTGCGGTCGTCACAGGAATCAGCCTTTCGTTGATTTTTCTTTATCATTACGTGCTGACAACACCTTTGTTAAAACTGAAACAGGTGGAAATCGCTGGTGTGAATGAACAGATCCGGAATGAATTGATGGCCATGTGTGACTTGAGTCCGGAGCAGAATCTGCTGTTCCTCAATCTGAACGTACTGAAAAAAAGGCTCGAACAACATCCGTGGATCAAATCCGTTCAACTCAGAAGGCGTTTTCCCCACACCCTCTGCATTCGGGCGGAAAAACACAGACCCCTGGCGCTCGTGATTCGAAACGGCATCTACTACATAGACAGGGAATGTGAGATCTTCAAAAAAGTCACGCCGTCGGACGACATTGATTTCCCGGTAATCACCGGACTTTCCAGCCGGGCACAGAAGGCCCGGGAGCAGCTTCACCGGGCGGTCCGGGTCATCAATGTTCTGGAATCCCAGGATAAACCCTGGTCATTGAAAAACCTTTCAGAGATACACATCCAGGAAGAGAGTTTATCCCTGTATTTCACCCATATTCCTGCGGCAATCATTGTGCAGTGCAACAGGATGTCAGACAAAATGGCTGACTTGAAAAAGCTGGCCAGACACCTGCGCAGAACGGGTCGGATTCAACGTGTGACAGCCATTAACCTGAATTACGTTGACGGTGCAGTCGTCTCTTTCAGAAACGGATGACCGCCCGTGTAACGGCGCCTGAAGCAGGAGCAGTCAAAGATGTCCGGAGAAATCATAGTCGGATTGGATATCGGAACGACCAAGATCTGTGCCGTTGTGGGAGAGGTGCGTCCCGACGGAATCGAAATTATCGGCATGGGCAGTCACCCTTCTGAAGGCCTCAGAAAAGGGGTGGTTATCAATATCGAACAGACCGTAAACTCAATCAAAGAGGCCGTGGAAGAGGCCGAAACCATGGCCGGCTGTGAAATTTCATCGGTCTACGCGGGCATTGCAGGGGGCCACATCAAGGGGTTCAACAGCCAGGGCGTTATCCCCCTTAAAGAAAAAGAAGTGACCCGAAAGGACATCGAGCGTGTGATTGAAGCGGCCAGCGCGGTCGCCATCCCCATGGACCGGGAGGTCATCCATACTCTGGTGCAGGAATTCATTGTTGATGACCAGGACGGGATCATGGATCCCCTCGGCATGTCCGGCGTACGACTGGAGGCCAAGGTCCATATGGTGGCCGGCGCGGTCACGTCCGCGCAGAACATCATTAAATGCGCGAACCGGGCGGGGCTGGATGTGTGCAACATCGTCCTCGAATCCCTGGCGTCGAGTGACGCCACACTGTCACAGGAAGAACGGAATCTCGGTGCGGCGCTCATCGATTTTGGTGGGGGAACGACCGATATGGCCATTTTCTCGGGTGGCAGCATCAAACACACCTCGGTGCTTGCCCTGGGAGGAGACAACCTGACATATGATCTGGCCATCGGCCTGAGAACACCGAAACTGGAGGCTGAAAAAATCAAGATCAAATACGGATGCGCCTTTTCCTCGCTGATCGGGAAAGACGATACCATCGAGGTCCCCGGTGTGGGAGGACGAAAATCCAAGGTTCTCTCCCGTCAGGTGCTCGGGGAGATCCTGGAGCCCCGAGTGGAAGAGATATTCACCCTCATCCACGATGAACTGGTCCGTTCCGGTCACGAAGAAACCATCACATCAGGCGTCATCATTACAGGCGGTTCATCGGAGCTTGCCGGCGTCACGGAAATGGTTGAACAGATCTTCAACGCGCCGGCCCGGATCGGATACCCGCAGGGGATCACCGGGCTTGTAGAGGTGGTCAACAAACCCATGTACGCAACAGCTGTCGGACTGGTCATCTATGGCGCAAAATCCGGAAAAAAGGCAAAGAAATTCAGGATCAGGGACAGCAACATTTTTAACCGTGTGATGACCATGATGAAAAGATGGTTCAGGGAAGTCGTTTAACATTTCAGCCCAGCAAAGGAGGGAAGTCATGAAATTCGAGATTGTGGATGAAAAAAAGATATACAACAACAAGACACGGATCAAGGTCGTGGGTGTCGGCGGCGGCGGCGGAAACGCCGTCAACAACATGATCGACACAAAGCTGGCGGGCGTGGACTTTATCGTCGCCAATACGGATGCGCAGGATCTGGACAGATCCCTGTGCTCTGACCGGATCCAGCTGGGGCCCTCCGTAACCATGGGGCTCGGCGCCGGCGCGGACCCGGAAATCGGCAGGGCGTCTGCCGAAGAAAGTATCGAGGAAATCAGAAATATTGTGGACGGCTCGGATATGGTGTTCATTACCGCCGGCATGGGAGGCGGGACAGGCACCGGCGCATCCCCTGTGATCGCACGGCAGTGCAGGGAAAGCGGCGCACTGACGGTCGCCGTGGTCACAAAGCCTTTCAGTTTCGAAGGGGATAAGCGGATGGAAAAGGCCATGAAAGGCATCGATAGCCTCCGGGATGAGGTGGACAGCCTGATCATTATCCCCAATGAGCGACTCAAGGCCCTCAGCGGAAAAGCCACCACCTTCAAGGATCTGATCGCCCGCGCGGACGAAGTACTGCTCCATGCCGTCAAGGGCATTTCCGACCTCATCATGAGCAGCGGTTTCATCAACCTGGATTTTGCAGACGTCAAGAAGGTGATGGAGAAAATGGGAAGCGCCATTATGGGGATGGGAAACGCCAGCGGGGAAAACAGGGCACTGGAAGCCGCGCAGATGGCGATCAACAGTCCCCTTCTGGAAGACATTTCCATTGACAGTGCCAAAGGCCTGCTGATGAACATCACCGGACCATCCGACATGACCATGGAAGAGATCGACGCGGCCTCCAATTACATCAAAGGGGAAGTTAACCAGAACGCCGAAATCTTCTGGGGAGTCGTATTCGATGACAGCAACAGTAACGAAATCAAGGTGACCGTGATTGCCACAGGGATAAACGGAAACGGGGACGGTAGAAGACTGGAATCGAAAGGCCTTGATCCCGAACAGAACCGGAAATCCGGAAATTACAGCAATGTGGTCAATATCGGCGAAAAGATCAGGGACCTGAGCCCGGAAGAAGCCGAAGCAAACTGGATAATCAAAAAAAAGGGAGGCGAGGTCATTCCGGAGTATCTTGAAATCCCTACCTTTCAGAGAAAAGGCTCAAATGGCGGCATTGTCCATGACAGTCCCGAGCCCCCGATCGGAAAGAAAAAAAGAGGGCTTTTCGGCCGGCTGAATATCGGCTTCAAGGACAATCTGGATTATCCGACTTTTCTCAGATTGAAAACGGACTAGCGGTTCACCGGCTCTGTTGAGGCATGGCCTCCAGAGATTAATTTGTCCATCCACTGAATTCAGGGCTCGGACGAGTTTCCAACCCGGAAATGCGAAATTTTTTACGAAATCCAGGGAGTGTCCATCCATAAATGAGGATTTTTATTCAAGATCAAGGCGTGCGAAAAAAATAACCGCCCCGGTGAAATGGAGACACAACGGCATTTCACGGGACAGGCAGTCATCGTAGTTGATATTCCGAGGATTATTTTTTTGCGCAACGCGGATATTGGGCAAAACGGCCATTCATGCATGGAAACTGCTATGTGCAAGCCCTGGACATACATATTGAAAGGCGCTTAGCGGCGTGTCAAGTGATATCATCTCCCTTTACCGTTCCCGGCTGGCCCGGGAAAAGGGCACTGTTGTAAAAGATCGAGGGGGAAAACTGGCGGTGGCGCTGGCCTACCCCAATACGTACCGCCTCGGCATGTCGAACCTGGGATACCAGTATGTCTATCATCTCCTTAACAGACGGCCGGATGTGGTCGCAGAGCGCGTTTTTCTGCCTGAATCACAGGAAATGGCCCTTTATCTTCAGTCAGGGAAGCCCCTGCTTTCTCTTGAATCACAGGCGCCGGTCCACGATTTCGATGTTGTCGCGTTTTCTCTCTCCTTTGAAAATGACTACCTCCATGTCCTGAAAATCCTGGAATTGGCAAAAATTCCTCTTTTGGCGGAAAAGCGCTCCAAAAGCTGTCCTTATGTGATGGCCGGCGGCGTTACGACCTTTATGAACCCGGAGCCCCTGGCCCCTTTCATGGACTTCTTCCTTCCGGGGGAGGCGGAAGCCGTTCTGGACGAATTTCTGGACCATTTCCTGTCATATGGGAACGTCCATCGCTCCAGAAGCGATATTCTCCGGGACCTCTGTAGAAATATGAGCAGCGTGTATGTGCCCTCCTTCTACCATACGGAATACCACAGGGACGGCACCATCCGGTCCTTTCTGCCTACACGGGACCATGTTCCGGAAAGGATAAAAATTGCCCGTTCAACGGCTGAACAGATCCCTGCCTCCGGCATCACAACCCCGGACACCGAGTTCGGAGGCAAGGTCCTGATTGAACTCGGCAGAGGATGTACCCGTTCCTGCCGTTTCTGCGCGGCGGGATACGTGTACCGACCGCCCAGAATACCGGATGAAACCACAACCCGTCTGGCGATTGAAGAGGCACTGCAAATTTCCCGCAATCTGGGTCTGATTGCCCCCGCCATTTCGGATATCCCCGGTATTGAAGACCTGGCATCCCTGATCCTGGATAATGGCGGACGCTTTTCGGTCTCTTCCCTGAGGGCGGACAGCCTGACCCCGCGTCTCCTGGATCACTTGCACCGGGCCGGTCAGCGGACCATCACCATTGCGCCCGAGGCCGGCTCGGAGAGGCTCAGAAGAGTCATCAACAAACATCTGACGCGCAGCCAGATTGCCGATGCCGCAAAGCGACTGGCCTGCACGCACGCCTTTGCCGTCCGGCTGTATTTCCTTGTCGGCCTTCCGACCGAAACCCGTCAGGACATCCGGGAAATACTCGAACTGGTCAAGACGGTCAAACATCACATGATCAGGGAATCGGCGCCGCGGGGGACCATCGGGCAGATCCGGCTGAGTGTGAACTGTTTTGTACCGAAACCCTTCACGCCGTTTCAGTGGGTCCCTCTGGAGCAGATATCTTCTCTCAAGGAAAAACAGAAATGGCTGAAAAAAAACCTTGGCAGGGAAGGCGGAGTGCGGATAAACTTTGACGTCCCCAAATGGGCCTATGTCCAGGCCCTGCTTTCCATGGGGGACAGACGGGTATCTGCCATGCTCCTCCGGGCGCACGAGCAGAACGGGAATTGGACGCAGGCCCTTCGCTTTTCCGACGTGAATCCGGATTTCTTTGTCTATCGACCCAGGGGAACGGATGAAATACTTCCCTGGGACTTTGTGGATCATGGAATCTCAAAAAAACATCTGCTCAGGGAATATGCCCTCGCCATCCGGGGGGAACAGTCCGACATCTGCCATGTGGGCGAATGCTACCGTTGCGGCGTGTGTGTCCCGGCGAAACCGGACGGCCGCTGATAGGACATCCCGGCAGTTACCGGACAGAGTCCTTTGAACAACGACCGTTTTGTGCCGAATCAAGTCGAAGATCCCGGACCTTGAGCGGGGCGCGCGAAAAAATAACCGCCCCGGTGAAATGGAGACACAACGGCATTTCACGGGACAGGCA
>CAYTJI010000002.1:0-18397 GCA_964438065.1 uncultured Desulfobacteraceae bacterium
CTGCAGGCAGGTCTTCGGCAAACTCGACGCTTGCAGGTTTTAGGTGAAATCGTTGACACCAGCCCCCCGCTCAGGATAGGTTTATATCAAGGTTACAAATGTTACCATAGATACATTATTTCATATCCCGAATCCAATGAAAAGAATCTCTGCGATCATCTTTGACTGTGACGGGGTGATGTTTGATTCCCGTCAGGCAAACATTAATTATTACAATCATCTGCTGGCGAAATTCAATCTCCCGGCCATCACGGAAAACGAGGCGAATTTCATCCATATGCATACCGCGGAGGAATCCATCCGGTATATATTCAGAAAAACCCCTTTTGTGGAACAGGCGCTGTCCTTTCGCAAGCGCCTCAAGTACGCCCCTTTTATCAAGGACATGGTCATTGAACCCGGGTTGAAAGACCTGCTCAAAAAGTTGCGTCCGGAATACGGACTGGCGGTGGCCACTAACAGAAGCGATACCATCGGGGAAGTGCTTGAATCAAACGGCCTGTCTGATTTTTTCGACATTGTCGTGTCTTCGCTGGATGTTGAAAAACCCAAGCCCGACCCGGAATCCATATACAGGATACTGTCTTTTTTTGGAATTGGTCCGGAAGAAGCCATTTATGTGGGAGATTCTGTCGTGGACTGGCAGACGGCCGGGGCAGCCGGCGTACGTTTTGTGGCGTTTCGGAATGAAGATCTGGAGACACCGTGGAAGGTATCACACCTGAAAGAAATTACAGACTTGATCACAGACTTGGCAAGTGCGTAAACAACCTGACTGCGGCGGCTTTGTCATTCCGGTTCTATAATCTAATTCTTGGCCAGTGAAAAATATCACTGGTTTGTGTAAACGTAACCGGGTTATTCAATTGCTGTGACTTCCAGGTGATTCTTGAGAATCCTGGGCTTGAGAATGATGACCAGTTCGGTTTTTGTATTCTGCATGGATTCATAGCTGAACAGCCACTTTCCCAAGTAGGGCACATCGCCCAGGTAGGGGATCTTCTTTGTCTTTTTGTCATTGGATTCAGAGATCAGACCGCCGATAACCAGATATTCTCCGTCTCTGACCCGGGCATAGGTTGCCATCTCTCTCACCGCGGTCTCGGGAGCTTGAACCATACCGCACCGGGTACTTGAAATGTCCCTCATTTCAATAACCCGGGTAATTGCGGGGAACACATAAAGGATAACGGATTTATTGTCATCCAGAATGTTGGCTTTAATTCCGACTGACAGACCCTGGGTCACAGAACCGATCTCCGGTTCCTCTGTGGTAGCGCCGCTCTCACCGGATGTGGTCACATTGCACCCTTCCAGATAACTCTGGACCCGTCCAGCGCTGAAAACCGAGCTGTGACCATTCAACAGATGGATTTTCGGGTTGGACAGGATCCTGGTATCGCCGTACTTCTCAAATGCCGCTACGATCACATCCCAGGTCACGTCATTAATGGTAATCCCGTTAAGGAAGGTATTCCAACCATTCCCGTTCTGCCACCAGTATCCGTTCGCATCTCCCAGCTCAACTGTTCCGCTGAATGTTTTGCCGCCGAAAACACCCTCCCAGTCAACGCCCTGTTCATGTCCTTCCGTCAAAGAGACCTCTATTATTTTGGCTTCTATGACCACTTGCCTGTAGGCTGCTTTTTCTACCTCCGCCAGGTACCTTCTGACCGCTTCCTGTACGCTTCTGGATGCCGTCACGGTGATCACTCCCAGGGTCTTGTCCAGGATCGGTGCGGGGCAGTCGGCACAATCTATAATACTGCCAAGGCCTTCTTTGAGATCTTCCCAGAACTTGAATTTATCACTGTTGATCTCCAAGGTGGCTGTCGCATCCAGCCCCGCATCCCCTTCCGTGTCGGGCAGCATATTTCCACCAAGCGACGTATCCAGCCCTTCTTCGAAATCGGGCATGGCGAGATGATATTTTTTGGTCTCTTTATATCGGATGACGATGGTATCCCCTTTTATCTCATAAAAGTAGTCCAATTGTCCCAGTAACTGATCCAGGGCATCATAAAAATCATCCGCTGCCTTGATATAACAGTCTACCAACTTTTGCTGATCCACATCATCGGCCCAACTGACGGACAGACCCTTGTGATCGGCCATGGCCTTAATTACCTTGCCGAGAGGCACCTTTCCGCCCTTTGCCGCAAATTCCGCACCTACAGGAAGATATGGACGGCCACCTTCTATCTTGATATCAACAGGCCTTATCTTATAACCCTCCGGATCTTCCGAAACCGAGGACCGGGCCGTGGCCACGCCGGACTCAACACCCGGGGTCTCCGAAGCAGATGCCTGTAAAGATTTCTGCGGTACCGGCGGTTTGTCCGCGGCCAGCTGCTGATGCGCACTACACCCCATCAACATAATGGAAAACATGAAGGAACAGATGAGTCCGCTTTTATTTTTCATGCTAGTCCTCTCCCTCGTTACACAGAATCTGAATTTTTCTCCGGACATTACTTGAGGTTCTCCTGTCCAGACGAAATCCTGACTTCAGAATTTCTTTGTACCTGATACACGCTTCACTTGCATTTCCCTGAATTTCACACAAACCGGCCATCTCCATGCGCACATCCAGTGATGGGCCGAAGAGTTGCTCATATTTCTGATACATGCGTGCCGCAGCCTCATAGTCCTTATGATTTTTCAAAAACATACCGTAATTGAAAAAGGCCTCAGGAATCTGCGGTTGAGCATTCGTGGCAAGATCAAACAGTTTCCTGGCTTCATTTGTTTTTTCCATTCTCGCGGCTGACAGGGCGGCGTAAAGAGCCGCCTCTGCATTCTTCGGGTTCAACCGGAGGGCCTGTCCCGAAAAATAGTAACACTTTGCAAAGCAGCCTTGAACATAATAAAGATAAGCAGTCTTCAGGATCAGGTCGGGATTATCTTTCCACAGGCCGTAAGCCTTTTCATACATACGCAGGGCTTCCAGTGATTTGCCGGCAGCCTCAAGATTATGGGCCTTAAGGATGATATCCTGGGCGCGCTGCCGGTCTTCTTTTTCCATTTTCAGCAGTCTGGCCGGTTGCAGGATCTCTTCAGAGAATTTTTTTACAAGAAGCTCGCCCTTTCCGGGCGAGGCCTTCTCGGGTTTTGGCTTTATGATGATGGTTCCCGGTCTTTCTTCCTTAACAAGGTCTTTCAGCTCCAGAACGAGGTCCATGGCCTCGTCCCAGGGAACCTCTTTCAACGAAAGCGTCAGTTCCCCTTTCACCCGGTCGTCAATAATGATATTTTTGCCGCTGATTTCGGCAAAAAGTCGAAACACGTTGTGCAGACCGGTCTTGTAGAAATCCAAGGTTATTTTTTCGCCGGTGTATTTTGCAAGTTTCTTGGTTCCTTTTTTGACGTTTTCTTCCTCCGGTTTTGCCGGCCAGTCAAACAAAACCCCCAGATCCCCCTGTCCAGACAGCGGTGCCACAGTACTGCCTGTGCCGGAATCCGGCACCGCTTTCAACCCCCCGGCCGTTTCCTTGGGCATCCAGCATCTTAAGACGATTTCACCTTCTTTCTCCTGCATGGTACAATGAAAAAGTCGTTTGCTATCAGCGGATGCCACCACAACCCGCACGTTATTTCCACGCGTGATGGCCTTGATTCCGGAGACGATAGGGCCTTTGACATCAATTGATCGAGACACATTTTCTGCAAGACCGGTTCCCTCAAGATCAATTACAAACCTGGCAGGAGAACGCTGGCCTGTGCTCTGATAGGCGCTGAAGTCTCCTTTGATAAAGATCTCTATCTCATGCTGTGTCTTCTTTCCGACCCCGATGTCTGTTATTTGCCCGGCGAATGAAGATAAGGGCATTCCCAGCAACAGTATCAGACCCACAATAAATGTTCTGGCCATTCGTATCTCCTTTTTATCCCTCTCCCGGCAAAGAGAAAAAACTTCCTTTCCTGCCCGCTGCCATCAGCGGATAACACCGTCTATTTTGCGATTATTTTCTCAAATATTTTTTCTGACTTGTGCGTGGCCTCGCTGGCCCGCTTTACCGCATCTTTCGCCTCCGCAGCCGAACCGGCCGCCTCCTGCGCATATCTCTTGGATTCACCGGATGCCCGGACGGCCTCTGCCGCCGCATCCTTGGCCTCCTGTGCGGACCGACTGGCCTCCAAGGCGGACTTTTCGGCCTTTGCAGATGCTGCCTCGTTTTCAAATCCTTTGTCCTTGAAAGTTTCTCCTGTGGACTCTGCAACGGCCTGTTTCTCCAGCATCACCGGGACCCGGCCGGACGCGAGGGCAGACTGAAAATCAGCGACAAGGCTGTTTACGGCGCGATCAATGGATTTTGCAAACAATAAATCGGGATCGGGGTCGGCAAAGGCCGTCCGCGGAATCGCACACGCTTCCGCCCGGTTAAGCCATACAACGTCCCCGGTCACCGCATCCTGAATCAACACTCTCAACTGGACGGTAGCACCCGCCACCTGTCCCTGCTTTTCCCCGATTAGGCCGGTTAAGAACGCACCCGCGCCCCAAAAAAAATCCCGGACCTGATTGTATTCCTCAATATCATCCACATCGATATTCTCATAACCTTCAGACTTCGCAACCCCGAAAATGGTTCTCTGTCCGGACTTGAAAACAAAAGGGATCATCCCGGTCCTTACCGGATTGAATGTATCTTTCTGGTCTGAACGAAATTCGACAATCCGCCCTCTGACAATGTAGTCCGCGCCAAAGGTCTTGCCCAGATCACGCAGAATTTCACGATCCAAGGCAATGGGTTTCCTTGCTTTGTTCTGTTCAAAGCTGCTGCTGGTCATGTCCTGATAAAGAACATCCTGGAGTTCTTCCTGCATTTGTTCAGACCAACCGGAATGCATTTCCCTTTTAAGTCCGGCGGTTCGATACGAGTCGTCACCGCCCTCTGGTGTCTGAATGATTCCTTGATCCATCAGGTATTTCACAACATCTTCCTCCGGCGCAGAAATAAACCCCGCCCGATAGAGTGCATCCTGCAGTGCTTCAAGCACCAGGGTATTCCTTCTGAAATGTTCCTGGAGGGATGAATTCGGCGTGTGGTCTGCGAAAGGAACAATTACCACTCGTTTGAATGGACCGCTGGCCGTCACCGGCACCACAGGTTTGACCGTCTCTTTCACACTCTGGCCGCAGGAGACACAGAAAACCAGGATCGCGATTCCCATGAGATGCAGTTTTCGTTTACGCTTCATTTGTTTTCTCCCTCGTTTTGCTTTGACAAAATAAAATGTTTAACCAGATGCCTTGCAACCCCTTACGATGACTGATAAGGCAATTCCATTTCAACAGTTCTGTATATGATTTTCCTGTTGCGATCACGATATGGGACCTTGATAATGACTTTCCTGATGATCTCCGTTCCAAAATCCGTTTTTTTCTTTCTGCAGATAATCTCATCCACGACACCGCCATGCTTACCAATCCGGATGCCTTTTTCCAGAAAGTAGCCTCTTCCTTTTGGGTCAATAACCATGGCCCAGACTTTGTTTTTCCCTTTAATAATCGACGTTAAGGTAAGCTTGGAGATTTCCAGTTTCTCAAGTTCCGTCTCGGGTTCCCGGCTGGATTCAATTGCCTTGGCTCCCTCCAACTCCAGATCCCCGGCCGCAAGACTCGTTGCGCCTCCTCTTCCTTTTCCGGATTTGAGAAAAGACTCAAATGGATCCGTTTTCCCTGCGGGATTATACTCATACCGCTCTTTTTTTTGTTTTTCCGGCTTTGCATTTTTCCGGCCCGGTTTTTCTTCAGACTGCAACCCACTTTCAGAAGGCGCCGCTTTGCCGCTAACCGCCGGGCCGGCATGAGAAACCTGCACTCCAGAGAGAACCAGGGTGAGTATCGCACCCGATAGACAAATCCCTTTAAGGATCTTCTTTGCTCGCATTTGTCTATTCCTTGAATTTGTAGGTCACGGCCTGACAGCTTACATTCAGCATTGTGTCTTCCCCTGTCGGAGACATGGTCACATTCCGTATGTTCACAATCCGTTTCATTTTGCCTATCTTGTCAAAAAACAGAAGAACATCGTGATACCGGCCTTTGATCTGTATGGAAACCGGTATTTCCGTGTACATCCCTTGTGCGGGTCCTTTGCTCGGACTGAACGAAGTGAACTCAAGATTGCACGCCATCCCCAATTCGGTGATATTCCGCAGGAGACTGGGTATTTCCTCTTTTTTCGGCAGGAGGGTCAAAGCCTCTTTGTACTGCGCTTCCACCTGAGCCACGTCGGCTTCAAACTTTGACAGATTTTTCGTTTTCTGCTTTGCTTCGTTGATCTGCCGGGTCAGGGCCATATTTTTTTTGGAAATCACGGCGATTTCTTCGGTTTTGGGGACGTAAACCAACCAGACAAAAAGCCCCACAAGCAACATGAGCGTGCCCACCAGGATCAGAATCCGGTAGATCAGCTTTATCTTTTCTATCTTTTCAATAAGATCTGCTGTTTCCATTCCATAACCCGTAGTCAAAGACTGTCAGCGATGCCTCCGGCGGCCTCTCCGCTTTTTGGTGGTCTTATCTCCGGCGACCTTTTTCATGCAAATCAGATTGAAGTTTGAAACTGTTTGTCCTTCTTGTACACTTTTGCTTGTCGAACCAAGATTCACCGTCTGAATTTTGTTTGTTTTTTCAAGCCGTGTCATAAACAGGGCAACGGTATCATAATCCTTTGCCACACCCGACATGTTGACCCGGTCTTTTGACTCGTTCAGGGATTTCAGGAACAGCCTGCCCTGAGGAACCGCCATGGCGATTTCATCAAACAGTTGAACCGGTCCCGCTTTGCTCGCCTCAAGACGCTGAATTACGCTCAATTTGCCCTGCAGGTCTTTTCTTTTCTTTTTCAGCGCAGCGATCTTGTTAAGCATTTCAGAATAGGATGCCAGTTCTTTCCTCAACCTGACATTCTTGGCGCGCAAATCATTCACCTCGCGGTTGAGGCTCATGAATGACAAGCCCAGCACCGCAACAACAAGGATGACAGACAGGATGTAAATACTGAGCTGCATCCTGATGTTTTCCAATTTTTTGGCCGCCCGGAAAGGCAGAAGATTAATTTTTATCATTTGTCACCGATACTTCTCAAAGCCAGGCCCACGGCGACAGCGGCCTGTGGTGCCATATAGGCCAAGTATTTGGTATCAAAATGTTTTTCATCTATTTGAAGATTTGCGAAAGGGTTCAACTCAACAACAGGAATCCTTGTTTCAGCCTGGAGCTGTTTCTGAAAATCCGGAACCCGGCAAGAACCTCCGGCAAGAAAAATCTTCTCTATAGTGTCTTCCGGAAACGCGCTTGAAAGAAAATCCAGAGCCCGGTTGATTTCACGTACCCAGTCAGATACAACAGACCTGAAAATTTCTTCAAGAGCCGCCTTTTTTCCATTTTCGACTTCTGCGCCTCCCAGCTTGATCCTCTCGGCTGCATCGAAATCAACGTCAAACTCGGACATAATCGCCTCGGTAATCTGGGCACCGCCGTAGGAAGAATCCCGCGTAAACATGGATACACCGTTTTTAATCGCATTGATCCCCAGTTCCTCGGCACCCACATTGACCAGTGCAACGCAGGCCCTTGCAGAAACCTCGTCCATGCTGGCCTCAAAGGCATTCTGAAGAGCAAAGGCATCAACATCCAAAACCGCGGGGTTCAGACCGACAAGGCCAAGCAGACCAACATAATCATCGATAATATCTTTCTTGGCCGCCACCAGCATCACTTCCATTCGGTCCGGGTCCTCGCCTTTTTTCTTCTCAGCTCTTTCCCCTGAAACACCACCCGGATTCAGGATATCAAAATCCAGATTCACCTCATTGATGTCAAAAGGAATATATTGTTCCGCCTCTTCCTGAATCGTAGACTCAAGCTCTGATTCATCCATATAGCCCATCATGATCTTCTTGATGATCACGGAAAAACCGGATATGGAAATCGCCACGTTCCTGTTTCGGGATTTCAAGTTCCTGAAGAGATTCTTTATCGCCTGGGAGACAGCTTCTTTGTCCTTGATATAGCCTTCCACAATGGCCTCCCGCGGCACTCCGATGATGCCGAAATTTTTCAGGCTCATTACCTTCTTGCTCTGGTCAATCTCCACCATTTTGACGGCGTGGGAACCAATATCCAGTCCAATCAAGTGATTTTTTTTCGCAACAGCCATGATAACCGTTTTCAGTCCTCTGGAAAAACCTTGTGTTTTTCTGAAAGGCTATATCCAAGAGCCAGAATGATCTTTCTTTTCGTTTCCAGACGGCAGTTTTTTCCCTTTTCAATCCTGTCCACCGTCAGAGGTGAAATTTTGGCCTTTCTGGCGAGTTCCGCCTTGCTCAATAAAAGATGCTCTCGAATCTGTTTTACCGCGTTACGTCCCACAATTGTACCCTGTTCCGTATTTCCCAAGTTTTAAAACCTATAAAGACAGACGTCTCTGCCACAGGGACTGCAACATATTCTGAATTGTTTGTCAATATTTTTCTATAAATTAACATAATTATACTTAATTTATATATTAAAGATAAAAAAGAGAAGTATCTCGTTCCTTTCACCTCGTATTGATCGTCCCAATGAGCGGCAATCCAACAGTTAATTTTGTCTCGAAAAAATTTTTCCTTTACAATTTGGAATTCCAGGGTCTAGACTTTTGACATCCCATTTTAGCGGAGGCATCCTTGCGACCCATGAAGCCGAAAGGTCAGATAAAAAAGAAAAGCATCTTTCGTGAATATGCGGAAGCAGCTGCAATTGCAATTGTCCTGGCCCTTTTTATCCGCACATTCGTCATCCAGGCGTTTAAGATTCCTTCCGGATCAATGATCCCAACGCTCGTGGTCGGCGACCACATTCTTGTCAACAAATTTATTTACGGAATCAAAATCCCTTTCGTGAACAAAACGCTCATCCCTGTCAGCACACCCAAACGAAACGATGTAATCGTGTTTATCTATCCGGTGGACAAAAGCAAGGATTTCATTAAACGTGTTATCGGTCTTCCAGGCGAAACGCTTAAGATGGTTGACAGAAAAATTTATATCAACGGAAAACTCTATGATGATAAATACGGTCGATACACCGACCTGAAGGAACCCGTGCCCTTGTCTTATGCAAAAGCCAATTTCGGGCCGGTCACCATCCCCCAAGGATGCCTTTTTGTCATGGGAGACAATCGGGACAACAGCCTGGACAGCCGGTACTGGGGTTTTGTCCCCATGGATTTGGTCAAAGGAAAGGCCCTTATCATCTACTGGTCCTGGCCACACCTCAACCGATTTCTGCATGTTATTCACTAGTGTCCTGTCACGCTTAAACCTGTTGATAATGCCAGCAATCTTTATGCCATAATACGAAAAGACAATTTAAAAATATCTTTTCGGGCATCGCTTGTTTCGGCCATGTGTCGATTGAGTGGTTCCTATACCATATCTTGTCCCTGAAGCCGTAGATTTGGCTTTCCCAAAAAAAATGATTTTCTTAAGTCAGGTTCTGCCCACACCCTGGTGTCATTTGTTTGACATTCTTTTCCGAAAAACGTAGCGCTGAACATATCATTCTTTTTGGAATTCTTATAAATTATGAATTTCGGCCGAAACGGGCTGGACAAAAGCTTCCGGGCAGAATGATACCAACTTCCGTATCTGCGGATCGTATCTTTTTCTATAAACGCCGTCTATTAATCTGCCTGTTGATGGCAACCCCCTGAACACAGTGGATGCGATTGGGGTTAGATGACGTATGTAAAACGGTTATTTTATATCGGAATTCCGTTTTCCTGTTTCGTGGGGTTGACACTTCAGATCAAGGGGTTTAGTAACAGGTTATCCTTATTTATAAAATTTACGGGCGAGAGGCCTCCGCACATGCTTGTGCGCATTCGCATGGTTGCTTTCACGGGGCGTGCAGAGCAACTTTAGCGGCCCGGGAAAGGACCCCCGTGATCCCTCTTCGTACGGCCAACCAAGGTACCTTGAACTATGGATACCGGGGCTTGCGGAGCGATAAGGGCTTTCATAACGCTTTGATCCTGTGGTATCAGGTGCAAAAATCCCGGCCAATGAGGCTGACGCCGGGCAGACATGAAATCAAGCCTTTTCCAGGACTTCCTGGGACGAACGACCGGTTTTGTACTGTCAAACTAATGTCCATAAATGGCCCTTTTGCCCAATATCCGCGTTGCCCAAAAAAATACTCCTCGGAATATCAACCAGATGCCTGAGGTTATTTTTTCGCACGCCTTGATCTCGGACAGAATTCCTCATTTATGGATGGGCACAAACTAAAAATATAATGATTTCAAAATGGATTCGAAAGGAAATTGAACGATGAGCAAAAAAACACAAACCATCGAAGGAAATGAAGCTGCAGCCCATGTGGCCTATGCGATGAGCGAGGTCGCCGCTATCTACCCGATTACGCCGTCCAGCACGATGGGAGAATATGCGGATGAATGGGCGGCTCACGGGCGGAAAAATATTTTCGGCCAGGTTTTAAAGGTGGAGGAAATGCAATCCGAAGCAGGTGCCGCCGGTGCCGTTCACGGCGCGCTGTCTGCCGGCGCGCTGTCCACGACCTTCACTGCATCTCAGGGTCTGCTGTTAATGATTCCCAATATGTATAAGATTTCCGGGGAAATTATGCCGACGGTCTTTCATGTGTCCGCCCGTGCCATTGCCGCCCATGCGTTATCTATCTTCGGCGACCACTCGGATATCAACGCAGTTCGGCAGACGGGATTTTCGCAAATCGCATCCGCATCGGTTCAGGAAGCCATGGATCTTGCTCTGGTAGCTCATCTGGCCAGCATCCGGGCCAGTCTTCCTTTTATTCATTTTTTTGACGGCTTCAGGACATCCATGGAGATCCAGAAAATCGAAGTAATTGACTATGACGATATGGCCGGGCTTGTGGACTGGGATGCGATTGACGAATTCAAATCCCGCGCCATGAATCCGGAGTACCCGCAAATGAGAGGAACGGCCCAAAATCCGGATATTTTTTTCCAAAACCGGGAGGCATCCAACCCCTATTATGACCGGATCATTAATATCGTACAGGAAGAAATGGACAAAGTCGGGGAAATGATCGGGAGGAGATACGGTCTCTTTGATTATGTGGGCGATCCGGAAGCGGAAAGAGTCGTGATATCCATGGCCTCGAGCTGCGACGTCCTGGAGGAAACGGTTAATTATCTCAACCGGCTTGGGGAACGGGTCGGTCTCGTCAAGGTGCGTCTTTATCTGCCGTTTTCTCGGGAGCACTTCCTGAGAGCATTGCCCGCTACGGCCAGGAGGATCGCTGTACTCGACAGGTGCAAAACGCCCGGCTGCCTGGGAGAACCACTTTACCAGGATATCTGCACGGTTTTTCAGGAAAGAGGAGAAGCCCCCATGATTGTGGGGGGGCGGTACGGGCTTGGAAGCAAAGACTTCACACCTACCATGGCAAAGGCCACATTTGACAATCTTCGCTCAAGGCTCCCCAAAAAGCACTTCACAGTGGGGATTGTAGATGACGTGAGCCATACTTCTCTTAAGCTTGGCGAAGAGATCGATCCGTCCCCCGAGGGAACGATCCGCTGTAAATTCTGGGGCATCGGTTCTGACGGTACGGTGGGCGCCAACAAAAACGCCATCAAAATTATTGGCGAAAACACCAATTTGTACGCGCAAGCCTATTTTGCCTATGATGCCAAAAAATCCGGGGGTATTACCATGTCTCATCTCCGGTTCTCCCCGCATCCGATCCAGTCTCCCTATCTGCTCACAACATCCGATTTTATTGCCTGCCATAACCCCGCATATGTCAAACAGTACGATCTTCTAGAAGGGATCAGGGAAGGCGGATCGTTTCTGTTGAATTCGCCCTGGAGCGTTGAAGAAATGGAAACCCGGCTCCCTGATCCCCTGAAAAGAAAAATCGCTCAGCTGAAGCTCAATTTTTACAATATCGATGCGGTTAAAATTGCCTCCGAACTTGGGCTGGGCGGACGCATCAACATGATTATGCAGGCCGCTTTCTTCAAAATCGCGGATGTGATTCCGCCGGATGAAGCCATACAGTACATGAAGGCCGCTATTAAGAAGACCTATGGCAAAAAGGGCGACAAGGTCGTACAAATGAATTTCAATGCTGTGGATCATGCTTTAGGTGAACTGGTCAAGATAAAAGTCCCGGAGGCCTGGGCAACCGCGGGCCAGGAGGCCTATATGGAAAAAGACGAGCCCGACTATGTGAAAAATGTCCTGAGGCCCATGCTCGCGCAGCAGGGCGACAAACTTCCCGTAAGCCTCATGCCGCCGGACGGAATTTTCCCCACGGCAACGAGTCAGTACGAAAAAAGAGGGGTTGCCATAAACGTTCCTGAATGGCAGCCGGACAAATGTATCCAGTGTAACCAATGTGCATTCGTTTGTCCTCATGCGGTTATCCGTCCGGTGCTGGCACATGAAGAAGACCTTTCTGCGGCCCCGGAGACTTTTATAACCGTGGAGGCCAAAGGGAAAGAATTGAAGGGCTTGCGCTACAGGGTTCAAGTGAGTCCCCTTGACTGCACCGGGTGCGGAAACTGTGCACAGATCTGTCCTGCCAAAGAAAAGGCCCTGATTATGAAACCCCTGGCCAGCCAGACCGAAACCCAGATCACGAATCATGTGTTTTCCTCTCAACTCCCTGTACTCGACACTCTGATGCCTGTAACTTCCGTCAAGGGAAGCCAGTTCCTGCAACCTTTGTTTGAGTTCTCCGGAGCTTGCCCGGGTTGTGGCGAAACACCCTATATCAAGCTCATCACGCAGCTGTTCGGCGATCGAATGATGATTGCCAACGCGACAGGATGTTCCTCCATTTACGGCGGTTCCACTCCGGTCTGTCCTTACACGGTAAATGAGAACGGCCATGGACCGGCCTGGGCCAATTCACTTTTCGAGGATAACGCGGAATACGGCTTTGGCATGGAACTGGCCATCACCCAGAAACGTGCCGCTCTCGCGGACCTTATCAGGAAGGCCATTGAAACCGGCGTATCAAAAGACCTTGAAAAGACGTTCCAGGGATGGCTGGACAATATGAATGACGGACAGACATCAAAGGAATTCGGACGGCAGATTATCGAGCGGATCGAGTTGGAACTTACAAACCCTGAATCCGATTTCAACCCCGTTCTGATGGATATCCTGGACAGAAGTGATTATTTGACCAAAAAGTCGATATGGGTGTTTGGCGGGGATGGCTGGGCGTATGATATCGGTTACGGAGGACTGGATCACGTTATTGCCGCCGGTCATGACGTCAACATTCTCGTCCTGGATACCGAAGTCTACTCCAACACCGGCGGTCAGGCGTCAAAATCAACGCCGACCGGGTCAGTAGCCAAATTCGCGGCCAGCGGCAAACCGACAAAAAAGAAGGATCTTGGTGCCATGGCCATGACTTACGGATATGTGTATGTGGCCTCTGTGGCAATGGGTGCTAACAAAAACCAGCTTCTCAAAGCACTCCTCGAGGCTGAGAGGTATAACGGTCCTTCGCTGATTATTGCTTACGCCCCCTGTATCAATCATGGAATCAACATGGGTCTGAGTCAGGAAGAAGAAAAGAAGGCCGTGGAGGTCGGGTACTGGCCCCTTTACAGATTCAATCCCTTACTCAAAAAAGAAGGGAAAAACCCCTTTATACTGGATTCCAAACCACCCAAGGAGGGATTCCAGGAGTTCCTTCTGGGAGAGGTCCGGTATTCAAGCCTGACAAGGACATTTCCCGAGAAGGCAAAGGTCTTGTTTAAAAAAGCTGAAGAAGAAATGAAGGAAAGATATGAAACCTACAAGCGCATGGCTGAGGAGGGTTAGGGGGACGGAATTCGGGAAAACCCACGCTGTGGCTTTGCAAATAGGCGGATAGGGTTCCGCTTATTGCTGGGGGAGTCTGGTTGTGTTATCCCCCTTTTTTCCCGAAGACGGTCCATGACCGTTTCACAGGTCGGAAGCGTCACTGAGTACGATGGAAGAAAAATCGCAGGTCTTCAGGCTGTTGAGCGTCTCATAACAGGTCAGATCGTAGTATACGGGTGTAATGGTGATCTTGTTTTCCCTCAGGGCCACTGAATCCGTGTCCGGGTCCCTGTCCTCCTCGGGAGTTTCGCCGGAAAGCCAGTAATAGGTATTTCCCCTGGGATCATTGCGGCGCTCAAAACATTCTCTGAACCGGGCCGTTCCCTGTTTTGTCACAGAGATTCCTGTAATTTCTTCCGCGGGTACAGCAGGGATATTCACATTCAGGGCGGATCTGCCATCCCAGGCCATATGGCTCATCAGCTGTATGAGCTGCCTGCTGAAGCCGGATGCAAACCGGAAATCCGGATTGTTTTTGGTGTTCAATGAAATAGCAGCAGACTTGATGCCCAGAAAGGCTCCTTCCGTAGCCGCGGACACAGTGCCTGAATAGAGGATATTAACCCCCACGTTCGCGCCCGGGTTTATTCCGGACAGGACCATGTCCGGCGGTGTTTCAAGCAGTTCCTGCACAGCAATCTTCACGCAATCCGCCGGCGTACCGGTTACGGAATAGCCGAAAAAAGAACCGTTCCTTTTTACTTCCTGTACTCTCAGCGGCATCGTCAGGGTGATGGCGTGCCCCACGGCGCTCATTTCTGATTCCGGCGCAACAACGTCGATTTCGTGGTCCGCTTTAAGGGCCTCATACAGGGCCAGTATTCCCGGCGCGTAAATGCCGTCATCGTTTGTCAGGAGGATTCTCATAATTAATTTTACCCGGTATCGTCTGAAGGAGGGATCTTATAACGGTTCTTCCGGATGTGGGCCGGACATCTTTTTATTGTCTATTTGCTTCGCATCCGGTATGCTCTGTACGCGGAGAAGATCCGTTCCAATTAAACATCCATACTTACCTGGTGTCCAGCCATAAGTGGCCCTTTTGGCCAATAGGCGCGTTGCGCTAAAAAATAATCCTTGGAATATCAACCATATGCCTGCCTGTCCCGTTAAATTCACCATAGTGACAGCGCAGCGTATTTAATCGGGGCGGTTATTTTTTTCGCACCCCCCGTTCAAACTCCGGGATCTTCGACTTGATCCCGGCCAGATCCCGCCATGGCGGGACTGATTTCTGGATGGACACTACCTATTAACGCCTCAGGAAAAAATAATCAAATTTTATTGGAGGTCTTTATGCGAGAAATTTCCACCCGGGACATTGTTGATGCGGTCAGAAATGCCGCAATAAAAGCAAATTTTGAACTGGGTCAGGATGTGGTCCAGGCTTTCAGAGACGGTCTCGAAAAGGAGTCCTCTCCCGTTGGAAAAGATATTCTTAACCGCCTGATTGAAAATTCAGAAATTGCCAGGAACGAAAAAATTCCCATGTGTCAGGACTGTGGTGTGGCAGTGCTTTTTGTTGAACTCGGACAGGATATCACCATTGTTGGCGGAGAGCTGAATTTCGCCCTTGAAGAGGGCATCAGGCAGGGTTATGAAGAAGGCTTCCTCCGCAAGTCCGTCTGCCACCCGTTTACCCGAAAAAATACAGGAGACAACACGCCCATTATCGTTCATTATGAAATAATCCCGGGTGATGAACTCCGAATCTGGGTCGTGCCCAAGGGTGGCGGCAGTGAAAACATGAGTCAGCTGTTTATGCTCCCCCCGGCCGCCGGTTGGGGCGGAGTAAAGGAGAAAATCATCCAGACAGTTGCTGACGCCGGCCCGAATCCCTGTCCGCCCACCATTGTCGGGGTGGGAATCGGTGGGAACTTCGAACGTTCTGCCATGCTGGCCAAAAAATCCCTTCTCCGGCCGCTCGGCACACCCAATCCGGACCCAGAACTGGACTCTCTGGAGCAGGAGCTGCTTTCGGAAATAAACAAAACCGGCATTGGTCCCCAGGGCCTTGGAGGTCGGGTAACGTCTTTGGCGGTTCATATCCGGATGATGCCCTGCCATATTGCCAGTCTTCCGCTCGCAGTAAACATACAGTGTCATGCCAGTCGCCATATGGAAATTGTTCTATAGGAGGAACATATGGATCATGTCATAGAACTCAAAACCCCCTTAACCTCCGCAGATGTCGCACCCCTCAGGTCAGGGGATCGTGTTGAAATCACCGGAACCATTTATACCGCAAGAGATGCCGCCCACAAAAGGCTCATCGACCTGATTGCGGCAGGCAAAGAACTGCCTTTTCCCGTTGAAGGACAGGTCATTTATTATGTCGGGCCTTCACCCGCACCGCCCGGCCGGGTTATCGGCGCCGCAGGACCCACAACCAGCTACCGCATGGACCCTTACGCACCAACGCTCATAGAACTGGGCCTCAAAGCAATGATCGGGAAAGGAAAACGTTCCGAAGCAGTCAAGGAAGCCATGGTCAGGCACAAGGCGGTCTACTTGGCAGCAATCGGAGGGGCCGGGGCGCTTATGGCAAGAGCTATCAAAAAGGCACGTGTTGTGGCCTACGAAGACCTGGGGCCTGAGGCGCTGAGAGAACTTGAGGTCGAAAAACTTCCGGCAATCGTTGTCAACGATACCCTGGGGAATGACCTTTACATTGACGGTAGGAAAAAGTACCGGACCGGCTAAAAGTTGTTAGAGGGCCCGCGTTTCTCGGCAGATCCCGCACCAAATAAACCGGCCGCGTTCATTCGTCTCCATCCATAAATGGCCTTTTTGCATTTCCGGATCGGAAACTCACCCGTGCCCCGAATTTCATTTGTGGATGGGTACGAATTCATCTTCGATGGAGACTTCATGATGAAGTCCTGGAAACATCCTGTTTGGCTTGCACTGATCGTCTTGGTGCCAGTAATTCTGATGGGTTACATCGCATTTCATGTCCATGAACTCCCTCAGGAACAGGAACGTGTAGCAGCAAGACATCCCGTGCCCGCAAGAACGGGAAAAACGAGTTTACGCGGCACCGGGCCTGGTCGCCCCGTTTCCGGAAAGCGTTTTTCACAGGAAGACGACTGTGCCCGGGTGGAGAAAAGGGTTGAAGAATTTTTCCGGTATCTGGACAGCCGTTCATATGTCCGGCAAATGGGCTTAAAAAATGACACATATACTTGTTTCAGGAATATTCTGAGAAAACTTTCTGAAAATTCTCCAATCCCGGCGGGAGAGGCTGGAGAACCCGCAATCATGATCCGTAATATCTGTTATTTCTTCCGCACTCTAAGCCGGTCTGAACGTCGTCTGATTCTGGAAACAATTGCGAACGAACAGGGATCTATTGAATCGAACCTGAAACTGTTTTACGATTGGCTCGACTTGGAAGGGAAATGCCCTCAACCGGAGGGGTCCAGGCCCTCAATGGACGTATGCTACAAATATGCGGGATTTTTTGTCAATACAACCGGCGGCAGGGGGTATCTGTTAAGAAGATCGCCTATACTGAGAGTTTTGATTTCTTACTACTGCGTTCTGATCATTCATAAGGCAGACAAGATGGGAAAAAACAACTACGGAATCGATATTCTTCCATGCGTGTCATTGCTGAAACGGGAATTTATCCGGTATTCGGATTTTAAAAATTATCGTCAATATATCAATCAGTTGGTTACGATTGAAAAATATTATCTGGACAAAAGATCTCCGGCCGATTGAAGGCGACCCAACAGAAACCCCTCTCAGTTTCTGCCGCAACAGCTACCCGGGCCGGGACAGGTGGACGGTGGACCACCGGCCCCACAGCAACGGTCAGCCCCATTCTTGGGAAATCCTGAACTGGTATTGACAGCCGCATGGGCGGATAACACCTTGATAAGGTTTTTTCCGCCACATCTGCCGCATACGACGAGATCTGTTTCATGGCTCGCCATTAAGATCTCCGTTACATGGCCACAGTCCTTACACTCGAATTCATAGATAGGCATATCCTGTACCTCCTTTTAAATCAACGTGGAGCAGAACAATGGTCCAAAAATTACCCCGGGCCCTCGGGTTCACACGCCAGGCACGAATAATATTTTTTCCAGACAGGAATGAGCTATTGGGCACGCTCTTTTGAGGACTCCCGGTCCTGCATCCTTTTTCCATACGCCTCCAAAGCCTTGTGCAAGGTCTTGACTGCCAGGCGCGCGCAGTGGACCTTTTGTTCGGGCAACTTCTCAAGCTCCCGGTAAAGGGTCTCCAGATCCAGGTTCGCCGCCTCCTCCAGGGTTTTCCCCTTGGCCAGATTGACCACTGCACACGCCGATGCAACCGCTCCCGGGCAACCCAGGACCTGTATCTTGGCATCATCAATCTTTCCCCCCTCAATGCTCAGGGATAGTTTCATGCTATCTCCACAGGGTCCTGTAAGATCTGTCACTTGATCAGCATCCGGCAAAACACCGATGTTCTGCTGATCACGGAAATACCGGATCGCCTTGTCCGAATATCCCGA
>CAYTJI010000003.1:0-17668 GCA_964438065.1 uncultured Desulfobacteraceae bacterium
AAACGCGACGCTTGCAGGATTTAAGTTCGCTTTAAAAACGGCGTGATGGATCACGACATCATAGTGTTCTTTCAGCCGGCCTTCAGGAATCCGGGTCCCTTTCCGGTGCTCCGTGCCGATTTGATACCCTGTCACGTAATCGCGATATTGGCCGGCACAGCAGCAAACATGAGTATCACCAGCACAGTCAACCCCTTCGACCGGAGCTGAACCGATTTCCGGGCAGGGGACGGGACAGTAAAATCCAAATCCTCCTTCATACATCACCTCCGTGACCTTCGCTCACGCGTCCTGAAAAATTTTACAAGATCAAATACGTAATCCCTTGCCGTATTAACCTCCACGTGATCCACATCCATGGAACGGAACATTTCATCCAGCCGGGCCTTCCGCCCGTTGCCGAGAGCTTCATACCGTTTTCGGACCGGAGCGCTTCCGGTATCAATCACGACAATTTCTCCGGTTTCCGCATCCTCCAGCTGGACCAGACCGACATTGGGCATTTTTATTTCCCGTGGATCGGTTATTGAAACCGCTATCAGATCATGGCGTTTGCCCAAAATGCGCATCTGACGTTCGTACCCCGTTCCCAGGAAATCGGAGATCAGAAACACGACGCTCTTCTTTGTGGTGACGCGTCCGAGGTATTCAATCCCGGCCGAAATATCCGTCTGCGTCTGTCGGGGGGAAAAGTCCAGAAGCTCCCGGATCAACTTCAAGACATGGGTCGTGCCTTTTGCCGGCGGGATAAACAATTCCACGCGGTCGGTAAAAACAATCAAACCGACCTTGTCATTGTTTTTTATGGCTGAAAACGCCATGAGCGCACAGACCTCGGCGGAAACTTCGTTCTTGATCCGGCGGGTGCTCCCAAAGGCCCCGGAGGCCGAAAGATCCACCAGGAACAGAACGGTCAGTTCCCGCTCTTCAACAAATATCTTGACATAGGGCTCTCCCGTTCGGGCTGTTACATTCCAGTCAATCGTGCGGATATCATCTCCCGGCCGATACTCACGCACTTCATCAAATTCCATACCCCGACCCTTGAATACGCTCTCATATTCACCTGCCAGGGAATCATTGACAGCCTTGCGGGTATAGATCTGAATATATCTGATTTTCTTTGCCAGTGCTTCCGGTATCATGGGACATCCACGGTGTTGAGTATCTGTTCGATAATGTCTTCAGAGGTTTTTTCCTCAGCTTCCGCCTCATAGGTGAGGATAATCCTGTGACGCAGTACATTCATGGAAACACTCTTTACATCCTGGGGGGTCACATAACCCCGCCCCTCCATCAATGCGTTGGCCTTTGAGGCCATGGCCAGAAATATGGAGGCACGGGGTGAGGCGCCATAGCGGATAAAGGGACCGATGTCCAGGTTGTAATCACCGGGATTGCGGGAGGCCTGCACAATATCGACGATGTAATCCTCAATCTTCTCATCCATGTATATCTCATCGACCAGGTTGCGGAGACGTTTGACGTCCTGCGGCGTAATGACCGGATCGACTTCGATCTCGGGTCTGGAATGCGCCATTTTTTTCAGGATTTCATGTTCTTCGTCTTTTACAGGGTACGATATCCGGACCTTCAGCATGAACCGGTCCACCTGAGCCTCCGGCAGCGGATAGGTCCCCTCCTGCTCAATGGGATTCTGAGTTGCCATGACCAGGAACGGATCATCCAGAGGGAATGTCTCATCGCCGATAGTAACCTGTCTTTCCTGCATGGCCTCAAGCAGTGCACTCTGCACTTTTGCGGGGGCCCGGTTAATCTCGTCAGCCAGAATGATGTTGGCGAATATCGGCCCTTTTTTCGTCGTGAATTCACCGGACTTCGGGTTATAAATGAGCGTTCCGATGAGATCTGCGGGGAGCAGGTCCGGCGTGAACTGAATGCGTTGGAAAGAAGCCTGGAGCATTCGGGCGAGCGTAGTTACGGAGAGGGTCTTGGCCAGGCCCGGAACGCCTTCGATTAAAACATGGTTGTTGCACAGAAGTGCATTGATCAGACCATCGATCAGATCCTCCTGACCCACAATGACCTTGTGGATTTCCGTCCTGATCCGACGGATGAGCGAGCTCTCCTCTGCGACCTGTTCGCTGATCTTTTTGACATCTACCGACATGATTCGCTCTCCTTTCCGGATACGGCCGTCCGGGACCCCCTGGAATTACGGTTGATCCGGATTTCGGTGTTTTCCCGTGCAGACAGGAACGGCCCTCTTTGAGATACCGCGATAACATCCATCGACTACCGCTTTCGTCTCATGGACATGAAGACGCCTCTTTCGTTTGATCCTGCGTATGGGAGATGTGCCTGGCTGTCATGCCCGGGAATTCCCGGGACATTCGGCTCAAGATTATGAATGCGTTTGATACCCGCCTGACAGCTGAGTCCGTCACGCACTCACGCCTGTGTCCGGGCAGGACACAGCGATGTAATGGTTGATATGCTGAAATTGACACGAATATGGTAAAGAAATGATATTTTACGGAAAGAATATAGATTTGTACAGGTCGTGTGTCAAGGATTGTCACCTGTCATCCGGAGAGAAAGCCATCGGTAGTATCCCATGTCCGGTTGTTTCCCGCCGTCTATTCATGAACAACATTATTGTCCGATATCCCCATCCGAACAAGATTTTTCCAGTACCACACAGATGTCCGCGTCTGCACATCCATGCGGAATTCCGGGCAGGAGAGGCCCCCTGCCCGGAAGCCGGGGATGAACTCCCGTTAATACATGTCATCCGTGGGCATTTCCGGTGTCATGCCCTCTTCTTTCTTTTTGGGTTTTTCCGCCACCATCGCTTCTGTTGTCAGAAGAAGTCCTGCAACGGATGCGGCGTTCTGAAGGGCGAAGCGGGTTACCTTGGTCGGGTCGATAACCCCCGCATTTATCATATCCTCATAATCACCCTTCTCTGCGTTAAAACCGAAACTGCCTTTTCCGTCCATCACGCGCTGCACAACCACCGATCCTTCATATCCGGCGTTTTCGGCAATCTGCCTGAGAGGTTCTTCAAGGGCACGTTTAACCAGGTCCACCCCCATCTGCTCTTCGCCGGCCAGTTTTACATTTCCAAGGGCTTTAGCGGACCGGACAAACGCCACGCCGCCCCCCGGCACGATTCCTTCGTCCACAGCGGCACGGGTGGCGTTCAGTGCATCCTCTACCCGGTCTTTCTTTTCCTTCATTTCCGTCTCTGTCGCCGCGCCGACTTTGATCACGGCCACGCCACCAATCAGTTTTGCGAGCCGTTCCTGGAGCTTCTCCCTGTCCCAGTCACTGGTTGTTTCCTCGATCTGAACCCGGATCTGTTTGACCCGACCCTCAAGCGCTTCCCGGCTGCCTCCGCCGTCCACGATTGTCGTGTTATCTTTATCGATGGTCACACGCTGGGCCGTTCCGAGATCATTCAGCGTAATGTTCTCAAGTTTTATTCCGAGATCCTCACTGACGACCTGTCCTCCGGTCAGAATGGCAATATCCTCCAACATGGCCTTACGACGGTCCCCAAAGCCCGGGGCCTTGACCGCCGCACACTTGAGCGTACCACGCAGTTTGTTGACGACCAGGGTCGCCAATGCTTCCCCCTCTACATCTTCAGCGATAATCAACAGGGGTCTGCCCATTTTGGCAATCTGCTCGAGGATGGGGACCAGGTCTTTCATGTTGCTGATCTTACCCTCGTTCAGCAGCAGATAAGGCTCCTCCAGGGTCACCACCATTTTTTCCGCATCCGTTACAAAATAGGGACTGAGATATCCTCTGTCAAACTGCATACCCTCGACAATTTCGAGGGTGGTTTCCATGCTCTTTGCCTCTTCAACCGTAATGACGCCTTCCTTTCCAACCTTTTCCATGGCCTCGGAAATGACATCGCCGATGGCGGCGTCGTTGTTGGCCGAAATCGTGCCCACCTGGGCAATTTCCTTTTTGTCTTTCGTGGGCTTGGATAGTTTCTTCAATTCATCCACAACCGCCTCAACAGCCCTGTCAATCCCCCGTTTCACGGCCATGGGGTTGGATCCGGCAACGATCAACTTTGACCCTTCCCTGAAAATGGACTGAGCAAGGATTGTGGCCGTCGTCGTCCCATCTCCGGCCACATCCGACGTCTTGGAGGCAACCTCTTTCACCATCTGGGCGCCCATGTTTTCGAACTTGTCTGCGAGGTCGATCTCTTTGGCAACCGTCACCCCGTCCTTGGTGATCTTGGGGGAGCCAAATGCCTTGTCGATCAGCACATTGCGCCCCCTCGGTCCCAGGGTCACTTTCACGGCATCCGCCAGTGTATCCACCCCTTTCATCATTTTTTCCCTGGCTCTGCTGCTGTAATAGATCTCCTTTCCAGCCATTCGTATTTCCTCCTGAAAAATTATTGGACGATGCCGAGGATATCGTCTTCCTGCATAATCAAATGTTCAACGCCGTCTATCTTGATTTCATTTCCGGCATATTTTCCGAAAAGCACCCGATCGCCCTTCTTGATATCCAAGGGAATCCTTTCCCCTTTTTCATTGACCTTCCCGGGACCGACTGCCACAACCCTGCCCTGCTGAGGCTTTTCCTTGGCGGTATCCGGGATAATTATCCCCCCGGGAGTTTTCTCTTCTTCATCTGTCCGGAGAACCAGTATCCTGTCACCCAATGGTCTGATTGCCATGCCTCCACCTCCTTGCAATTTACGATTGAAAACTTGTTCGGAATCCCACGCTCCAGCCTCACATGAATAAATTTAATACACTTGCCCGGACCTGCCTCGCGCTTCCGGACCCCCCGCTCCGCTCGCACAAAACGGAAATTTTCCGGAAATTCCGAAAAGGCAGCGTGTAGCTACATAACTATTTGATATTACTAGCCTAGTATAATAAAAAATTGTGTAAATATAAGCACGCCAGGAGGTGTTGTCAAGGGTCCCAGAGCCGGTTTTCTCTGACAATGTCCGGGAAATAGAGGAACGCGGATTCGGTCCCCGACCGAGCCGGGGAGAATGTCTTCCGGTAACCGTTCCATGCGCTGCGTCACGTACTTTCCGCTTGCAGGCCGCGGAGCTGAACATATAACTTCATATTGCGCGTTTAATATGATATAAGTGTGAATAATTTCTTAAGCCTGCCGCAGATTTCCGATGTGATCAGGCCGAATCATCCTGAAGATCAACCCTACCCTGCCGGGAATCATATGATATCCATCACCAGAAGCATCACACCTTCAATATTCGCGATTGCAATCTGTATTTTTTTCCGGGTACCTGTCTGTATGCCCGTTCCGTCTCAAACCTTCACCGGCTTCAATCTGTTGAGCAGGTATATCAGCGCTTACAACCTCGACCATCTGAAAAAAAGCCTGTCCGACCAAACCTATCGTGGTGAAGAAGGCATTCTGGGGTTGACCCCCGAAACAGCACAGTCATTTGGTCTGCGTGTGTACACAAATCAGGATTATCTGAAGGCCAGGCAGCTGTACACAAAGGCCGAAGATCTGATGCAGAAGATAACAGATGTGCTGGGCATGCGTGCGAAAAAGAAGCCTTCCGGTGAGTGTGTCAGAAAAATAGCGGTAATGGCCGTTCAGCACAACCGGGCTGCCGCGCTCGGCTGGAAGCGCCTGATGTCCTACCGTACCAGGCTGAAATCAGAAACTGATGACAGGCTGGATGACACAATCTGCTCCCGTCTGCTCGAAAAACTGCTTGAAAAGGAACTGGCATACGCTTCTAATAATCTGAGGGACGCTCTTGGAAACCTGTTCAATCGTTGCCGATCTCTTGATACGAACGAGGCTCTGAATACCGAAAATATCACATTTGTGAATTACGTGTTCAAACACTTTATTGAGACTGCCCCTGCGGATGTCCTGAGCCGTTTTGATTTGGACAGGCATCGTTGTGAAAATTCCGTTAATGACCGGCCGGACTGGAAAATGGCCCTGGAAGCATCCGGTTCCCGTTTTGCCCCGATCCTTGAATCCGCGTTTGAACGCTACCGTGACAGCAGTTTCCGCGTTGATGAACTCCTGTTCCTTGCCCTCATCCGGCAGGAATCCGCCTATGACCCCAGAAACGTCTCCCATGTTGGCGCCGCCGGACTCACGCAGATTATGCCACAGACCGCAATAAGCCTCGGCATGAAGAATATCTTCCTTCCGCCCTATTTCAGAGAAGCGGGTTCTCTCTTGACGCGCGAACGCATACTGAAACGTCAAGCCAGGGACCTTGTTCTTGAAATCACGGAAAAGAACAGTCTGCGGCTCGCACAACAGGCGAAAAATCTGTTTCTGGAATCTCTGTCGTGCGGAGATCAACGGAAAAAACTCTACACCCGTTACAGGCGGGAACTGCTGAATGGTAAACAGGACGATCGCCTGGATCCCGGCATGGCGATTATCTACGGACTGAAATATTTTTCTCAGATGATGAAAATTCAAAAGGGAGATATCAGTCTTGCATTGGCATCCTACAATGCCGGACCCCATCGAATCAGAACGTATAACGGCATCCCCCCGTTCAAAGAGACGATTGATTTCAGAAACAAAGTCCTGCGATATTATCGAATGTATCAGGGCAGAGTCATCCGGCGTTTATCAAAACAGTTGCCGGATCGTTGAACAAACCGTGGGAAAAATTCCGGGCGGCCACAGGCTCCAATCCGCTCCGGCGCCGACGACCCCGTTCCGCCGTCAGGATTTTTCCGATAAACAACCACCCGACTTTCCGGAGAATAATCATGGCCCCAGACCTTCTCGAAAGAAGCGATTTCAACGACCTGCGTTTGCTGAAATGCGGTAAAGTCAGAGATGTCTACGCGATTGACGAAATGCTGCTGATTGTCGCCAGCGACCGGATATCCGCTTTCGATGTCATTATGGACGACGCGATCCCCGACAAGGGGAAGATACTGACCCGCATTTCCCTTTTCTGGTTCAGCAGACTGGCGCCGATTGTGGAGAATCATCTGATCAGCGCTGATCCTGCGGAATATCCGGGCAGGATTCGCAAATACGCGGATCACCTTGATGGCCGCAGCATGCTTGTCAGAAGGGCAGACCCCCTTCCTGTTGAATGTATTGTGAGGGGATACCTGTCCGGTTCCGGGTGGAAAGAATACCTCGAAACGGGGATGGTATGCGGAATCCCCCTGCCGGCCGGGCTGACGGAGTCGGAAAAACTGCCTGAGCCGATTTTCACTCCGTCCACCAAGGCCGAAAACGGCATGCATGACGAAAACATCTCTTTTGAAAAAGCAGCGGAAATAATCGGAGACAAAACCGCTGAAAAAGTTCGCACCCTGAGCCTTCAGATATATGAGTTCGGAAGCAGACTCGCGGCTGAAAAAGGCATCATTGTCGCAGATACCAAATTTGAATTCGGGATCTGGAATAATCGCCTGATATTGATCGATGAGGTCCTGACGCCGGACTCTTCCAGGTTCTGGCCCATGGATCAATATCAACCGGGAGGGCCGCAGAAAAGTTTTGACAAGCAGTTCCTGCGGGATTACCTCCTCAAAATCAACTGGAACAAACAGCCTCCTCCGCCGAGGTTGCCGCTCGAAATCGTGGACAAAACAAGAGCCCGGTATATCGAAGCCCTGAGGCGACTCACGGGTGATGAACTGTAAATGCCGGATCCATGCTGTGCCGCCAACTGTCCGTTACAGCCGGTTGGGAGTTTAACCCTTGACATTTTTTTCTTTTTTCATTCTCCCCCAGCACACGTTTCAGAAAAAACCTGGACCCATCCGCCTTGACAAAGCTTTTTCAGATGCTTAATGTTTTGCCGTATAAAAAGGGCAGAAAGAAACCCCTGATGATGAGGAGTGAGGGTTGTGAATCAAGTTAAAATCCCCAATCAGGACAATCAGAATCAGACCGAAAAAGACAAAACACAGGATGTTTCTCAAGAAACAAACGATGTATCCGGGAACAAATCGGACCATGAAGGACAGAAGTTGTCTCTTGAGGACATGAAAAAGGCACAACTGCTGGAAAAAGCGAAGGAACTGGAACGACTCGCCAGCAAAAACTATGACCTTTTCATTCGTTCCCAGGCCGAGATTGAAAATCTGAAAAAAAGGTTCCAGAAAGAAAAAACCGATCTGATAAAGTTTTCAAATGAATCGCTGATCAAGCAGCTCCTCGCTGTGGTGGACAATCTGGAAAAGGCCATCTTGGCTGCTACGGACGAAACCTCAATTGCTGCAGTCAGGCAGGGGATTGAGTTGACGCTGAAAAGCCTGATGGACACGCTTGAAAAATCAGGGCTGAAACCGGTGGCCGCCGAAGGGGAACCTTTTGACCCCAATTATCACGAAGCCATATCCGAAGTGGCGGATGATAACGTGAAACCGGGCACGGTCGTACGGGTCCTTCAGAAGGGATATACCCTGAACGACAGACTGATTCGACCCGCAATGGTTGTTGTGAGCAAAAGCAGCGGGCAAGGGTCCGTACCGGAATAATATCATCTTCCCGGCATTCCGCACCAGGCTGAACCTGCCGGATTTCAAACCGCGGAAGTGCCCGCAGGTGTTCTTTCGGTCCGCGGGCGAGCCTTTTTCAACCTGGAACATCCGCCGCACGGTCAACGGGGGATAACCGGAGCAGAAATGCCTGATGAAAGCCGTTTTCGTGCGGGCATGGAATTTAATCTGAAGACAAACAATTAGACAATATAAAGTGTAGATGATAGTGCCCATCCGGAAATGAGTCCCGCCATGGCGGGATTTGGCCAAGATCAAGTCGAAGATCCCTGACTTTGAGCGGGGGCGTGCGAAAAAAATAACCGCCCCGATTAAATACGCTGTGCCGTCACTGTGGTGAATTTAACGGGACAGGCAGGCATAAGGTTGATATTGCGAGGATTATTTTTTTCGCGCAACGCGGATATTGGGCAAAAGGGCCATTTATGGATGGACACGAGACAAGTTTTCCGAAAACCGAAGCGTTCGGAGTGAAGGAGGGATGAACATGGGGAAAATAATCGGCATTGACCTCGGGACGACCAATTCATGCGTCGCCGTGATGGAAGGCGGGGATCCTGTTGTAATTGCCAATGCGGAAGGCGGCAGGACAACACCTTCCATGGTCGCTTTTACGGATAGCGGTGAACGCCTTGTCGGCCAGACCGCCAAAAGGCAGGCGGTAACCAACCCGGAAAACACCGTGTTTGGCGTCAAAAGGCTGATAGGCCGGAAATACGACTCCGCCGAGGTTCAGAAAGATATCAATGTCCTTCCGTACAAAATTGTAAAGGCATCCAATGGTGATGCTCATGTTTCCATCCGGGGAAAAGAGTACAGCCCCGCGGAAATATCTTCGATGATCCTGCAGAAGATGAAAGAAACGGCGGAAGAATATCTTGGCGAGAAAGTGACGGAAGCGGTTGTCACGGTGCCTGCATATTTTAATGACAGCCAGAGGCAGGCAACCAAAGATGCCGGGCGTATTGCCGGTTTGAATGTGGAAAGGATCATAAATGAACCCACAGCTGCATCGCTGGCATACGGCCTGGACAAAAAAGGGGACCGAAAAATTGCTGTTTTTGATCTGGGAGGAGGGACTTTTGACATATCCATCCTTGAGATCGGTGACGGTGTTTTTGAAGTAAAATCGACCAACGGAGACACTCACCTCGGGGGCGAAGACTTTGATCTCAGGATCGTGGACTATCTCGCCGATGAGTTCAAAAAAGATCAGGGAATCGATCTGCGAGCGGATAAAATGGCCCTGCAGCGTCTGAAAGAAGGCGCTGAGAAAGCCAAGATTGAATTATCCGGGTCCATGGAAACGGACGTCAATCTTCCGTTTATCACTGCCGATGCCAGCGGCCCGAAACATCTGAACATAAAGTTGACGCGCGCCAAACTGGAAGCGCTGGTGGATGATCTGATAAACAAGGTGGTCGGTCCGTGTAACCTGGCATTAAAGGATGCGGGGTTCAGTGCCGCTGAAATTGATGAAGTGATTCTGGTCGGTGGAATGACCCGTATGCCAAAGGTTCAAGAAAAGGTTAAGGAGATCTTTGGTAAGGAGCCCAGTAAAGGGGTAAATCCCGATGAGGTGGTGGCTATTGGAGCGGCCATACAGGGCGGTGTTCTGAAAGGGGATGTGAAAGACGTTCTCCTCCTTGATGTTACGCCCCTGTCCTTGGGTATCGAGACGCTGGGCGGCGTATTCACCAAACTGATCGAGAAAAATACCACCATACCGACGAAAAAAAGCCAGATTTTTTCTACCGCGGCCGACAACCAGCCGGCAGTCGAAATTCACGTGCTTCAGGGTGAACGTGAAATGGCTGCCGATAATAAAACCCTTGGGAGATTCCAGTTGGTCGGGATACCGCCCGCGCCGAGAGGGGTCCCGCAAATTGAAGTGACCTTTGATATTGACGCCAATGGGATCGTGCATGTGAGCGCCAAGGATATGGGTACCGGAAAAGAACAGTCAATTGAGATAACCGCTTCAAGCGGGCTGAGCGAGGAAGAGATCGAGCGTCTTGTAAAAGATGCTGAAATGCATGCGGAAGAAGACCGGAAAAAGCGGGAGCTGATAGACGCCCGTAACATGGCCGACTCTCTGATATACAATACGGAAAAATCAATCAAGGAGGCCGGAGACAAATTGGACGATAGCGCAAAAGGACAGATTGACAGCGCTATCGAGAATCTGAAAAAGGCGATGGAAGGAGAAAATGCCGATGAAATCAAGAGACTGACCGAGGAACTGACGCAGGCGTCCCACAAACTTGCAGAAATCATGTACCAGCAGGCTGCCAAGCAGCAGCAGGAGGCCGGTGGGGCTGCCGGAACCGAACAGGCCGCCGGAGGCACGTCACAGAATGAAGATGTTGTGGATGCGGACTTTGAGGAAATCAAAAAGTGATCGTCAAACATGTTGAGATAAAACGGGCTATTGCCGCTGTCACGGCGGCAATAGCCTTTTTTTTGATCGGATGCCGGCCCGGGATTCTGGGTAAAAGAGATCTTGGAGAGGAAAAATCCGCATCCGCCATGCATCTGGAAGCGGTATCGTACCTGCGGGCAGGGAAGTATGAAAAGGCACTGACCCTTCTTGAGAAGATTTCGGCTCGCTATCCCGGATACAATAATATTTCGACAGTCGAATACCAGACAGCCAGGGTCCTCAACCTTCTTGGCCAGTACGAACGCTCAAGCCGGGAAGCGCTCAAATGGATGAAAAGATATCCACGACACCCGGACAAAAAAGACATGATGCTGCTCCTGGGAGAAGACTTTGAATCCCTGAAAAACAAGCCTCAGGCCTTCTACTGGTTCCTTGAAGCAAAAAAAGAAAGTCTTGACGACCCTCAGAAGGAGGAAGAACTCAACGAGAGGCTGGTATACCTGATAAACACGTGCGGGATCGAGGACATCCCCCTACTGGAGGTTTACGCCGCCGGTACGCATTATGCGCCTCTGGTCCGCAATCGCAAAGCCGTCGTTTTCTTCGAACACGATGATCTTGAAAAGGCCGGAGCAATCGCCATGGATATGGTTCGCAACTCCAGGGATCCGTCCTGGATCTCTCAGGGAAGGGCACTCCTGCAGCGGATAGAGGAGGAGATGACTGTCAGGAAAGGAGTTGTCGGATGTCTGCTTCCCCTGAGCGGGCCTTTTCAAATATACGGGGAAGAAGTCCTGAACGGAATCCAGCTCGGGATCTTCGACTGCAGCAAGGGCAGCTCGGGACTGGAGGTGGTGATCAGGGACACCCGGGACAAGCCGGATCATGCAGTGACAGAGCTTGAAAACCTGGCCCATATCGAAAAAGTCATGGTCGTCATCGGCCCTCTTTCCAGCAAGACAGCCTCTCCGGTTGCCCAAGAAGCCCAGGAACTGGGCGTGCCGATAATCTCGCTGACGCAGAAGAAAGACGTCACAGATTATGGAGACATGGTATTCCGGAATTTTCTCACACCGTCGCGGGAGGTAAAACGGGTCCTGACCCCTTCCCTGATTTCCATGGGCATCAGACGCTTCGCCATTCTTTATCCGGACAACGCCTATGGCCGCTTTTTCATGAACCTGTTCTGGGACAGAATCGAAGATCTGGGTGGGAGCGTGACGGCAGTGGAATCTTACAAAATCGACCAGACCGATTTTGCCGACCAGATGAAAAAAATGACAGGCATCTATTATCCCAAACCGGCGTCGTTGATTGAGGAAGAAAAAGAGGCAAGGCCATGGGAAGAAGAAGAATGCCGGATATATCCGGACAAAGAGGAACCGTTCGTGGATTTTGACGCGGTAATTATTCCGGACAATTTCCAGCGCATCGCCATGATTGCGCCGCAATTGCCTTATCATGATATCCGGGATGTCCTGTTGATTGGAACCAGCCTGTGGCAGTCTCCAAAACTGATTGAATCGGCACACGATTATATCCAGGGCGCAATATTTCCTTCCGGTTTTTTTGCAAAATCGGCCGATCCGGATGTCAGACACTTTGTTGATATCTACAGAAAAAATTTCGGCTCGGCACCCGGGATCCTGGCGGCAATCGGATATGACACAATCCGTCTGCTGAAGAAAATCATGGCCGAAGAAGATATCCATACCCGAAAAGATGTGCGGGATGCCTTGTTCGGGTTTCAGAGCTTCAAAGGCGTCACCGGCAATATTGCTTTCGACTCCCGTGGTGAACTGAAAAATGAACCGTTTCTTCTGACGGTTTCGGGTCGCAGAATGGTCATGGTCCATCGGGAATCGGAACCCGCGGTCCGCCCTTATGATCTGAACCAGCCCGTGTCACGGAAGACACCGGGCCAAGTCATACCTGCCGCTGATCCGTCCTGAATGAAACCCTTCATGAACGCCGACGCAGGCCCCGGGTTTGCAGCGCCTTCCTTCCTCAAGCCCTGCTTTGGGGGAGGCTCAGCACTGCCGCACTGCCGGTAGCGGAAACGGACCAATGTCGTCATCATGATGCCCAACCTGAACAATGCCATATGCCCGGGCATTGAAAACGACAGCCCGGCAGAAGCCCCGGGATTTTCCCCGATTCCGGATCCCCCGGCCAGGTCATTTCAGGAGACCTCGGGAACGCGGGCAACCGGTCGAAGATCCCGGGCTTTGAGCGGGGGCGTGCGAAAAAAATAACCGCTTATGGATGGGCACAAGTGATGTTTTTAAAAACACGTCCCGTTTACCGATATCTCTTTTCGTGTTCGAGCAACCATCTCTTCCGCCACAACCCGCAGGCGTATCCGGTAAGCGCACCGTTTTTGCCGATCACCCGGCGGCAGGGGATCACGATGGGAATTCTGTTCTTTCTGTTGCTGTTTCCCACGGCCCTGAAAGCACTCCTGTGACCAATCTTTTCTGCAATTTCTCCATAAGAACGTGTTTCGCCGTAAGGGATGTCCACCAACGCACGCCACACCCTGCGCTCAAAATCCGTTCCCCGGATCTGTAACGGGACAGAAAATCTCTTTCGTTTTCCCCGAAAATATTCATCAAGCTGGATGATGCATGGAGTCAGGCATTCATGAACGTCACTCAGCAAATGTCCTGTTTCTTCAATGAAACTCAGCGAGACAATACCTTTTTCCGTCCCGAGGATCTCCATCATGCCGATCCGGGACAAATAATGTGCGGAATATTGTTCATCCATTTCCGGCATGCCCTCCTCTGCCAACAGATCCATGCGAAAAAAAAGCCTCTGAGACGGAAACACTGGATACCAGGAATCACCCCCAGAGGCTTTGCAACCCTGATCAAACCAAAAACCGGATTACATGGTGTGGCAGACCCTTTCAATAGCCGCCGCCATGGCTTCATCTTCTTTTCGGATATCCTCCAATGTCTTGGGCTTCACCTCAGGCGGTTTTTCATCCAGGCCGTACTTCCATTTCAGGAACTGCTCCCCGGTCGTGGGATAAAGCGCATAGATAAGGAGATCAAAATCATCTTTTGCCAGATCTCCCACCTTCTCCCGGGCCGCATCCAGCTCGGGCTCCAGATAATCCGCGGCACGGCCGGTCACAGGCGTCTCGCCTCTCTTGTAGCCTTTGAGAATTTTTTTCCGGATATCAGGATCCACCGGGATCGGGGTTCTACCGTAAAGGCCGTAAACCAGGTCCTTGACCTCGTTGGTAACCATTTTATATCGACCAAACAACACATTGAGCACCGCCTGAACACCGACAATCTGGCTGGTGGGTGTCACAAGCGGGGGCATTCCCAGTTCCTTGCGTGTGACGGCGACTTCTTTATACACCTCGTCCAGCCGGTGTAGGGCATTGTTCTCTTTCAGCTGGCTGACCAGATTGGAAATCATGCCACCCGGCACCTGGTGTGCCAGCACACCTGTGTCAATGACGGACATTTTGTTTTTTGCCAGATAATCCCTGTACTTGGGTGCGATCTCTTCAAGGTAGTCTCCCATTTCCAGTAGAAGGCCCAGATCAAATCCCGGGTCCCGGGTCGTGCCGTAGAGTGTGGCAACAATGGGTTCTATGGCCGGCTGAGACGTTCTCAGGGCGAACGGCGCCAGGCAGGTGTCCACAATGTCTACGCCTGCCTTGATGGCCTCAAGATAAACCATGGATGCCATGCCGCTTGTGTAGTGTGTGTGAAGATGGATCGGAATGGAAATCGTTTTTTTCAGTTCCGTGACGATCTTGGCAATATCAAAAGGAGACATGATGCCGGCCATGTCTTTCAGGCACAGGGTGTCCGCGCCCATGTCCTCCAGTTCCCTGGCCTTGTTCAGGTAATATTCCAGATTGAAGACCTCACCGCCCATACGCCTTTCGGTCAGCGTATAGCAAATCGTCCCCTGAAAGTGTTTTCCGTTCGCCTTGATTCTTTCCACAACGGTCTGGAAGTTGCGGAAGTCGTTGAGCGCGTCAAAAACCCGGAAGATATCCATACCGGCCTCGCACGCCTTGTCCACGAACAACCGTGCCACATCATCGGCGTAATTGCGGTATCCAACCAGATTCTGACCCCGCAGGAGCATGGAAAAAGGGGTCTTTTTGATATACTTCTTCAAGATCCGCAGACGTTCAAAAGGATCCTCCGCAAGGAATCGGTGTGTCGTATCGAATGTAGCCCCTCCCCACACCTCCATGGCCCAGAAGCCTACGTTATCCATTCTTTCAGCAATGGGGATCATGTCCTCCGTCCTCATTCTTGTAGCCAAAAGGGACTGATGACCATCTCTGAATGTGTTATCCTGCACCTTAATCGGGTTTTTCGCCCCCTCTTCAAGAAAATCGTTCATATTCATCCTCCATAGACTCTAAATTACTTGCTTTGAAACCCGTTGGGAACATCCGACCTGTCGGGATCTGCATTCCGAAAAAAATAACCCTTGTAATATCAAGTGGATGATTCCATTCATGTTTTGCCGTGGCCGCCACGGCGACTCTCCTGCAATGCGCCGGACCAGCTGTTTGAGACCTTTCTAAAATGACCGATTCCGTGTCTGCCTGTCCCGTCCGGACGGCAGACAGGCAACGCACAGGCCACGCGCCGGGTTGCTGCTAAAGGGGTTGCTTTTCAAAGGTCTCTGTTTGCCGATCAAATGAATATAGATCAAAAAAAAATCGATGGTCAAGTGAATTCGATGAAATTTCCGAATCTCAACAGCAACAGAATAAGGTCTCCCAACCCCCTTTCCCCGAAATCACGGAATGAAACAACCCATTGTTTTTTCACGGCAACTTCTGTCGAAACCCTCCGTGCCCATGGCTCTATCGCCACGCACGGGACACCTGTGATTCCATGGAAATTCGGGTGTCGGGCAGGCCCACGGATTTCTCTTCACGGTGGCGGGCATCACAGGTCTCCCGGATGGGGAACAGGGATAATTTTTCCTTCCATTCAGAAATCCTCTTGTTAACTGAGTGGTATTATTTTATAGATTTTCTAAACAGTCACGTTCCGCCCACGGATTCCCGAACGGGAACCCAAATCCCGGGCACTTTTCATCACGTGTGCGGGCTGACAGGTTGGAGGCCTGTGTTCACCGGACAGAGGGCCTCCGATTTGTTTCTGTGGGAGTTTTTCGGTTGGGACAAAGCCGACCGGTGCCCGTGTTGCGATCAATGGAGATATGCCGCCCTTGGTTCAGGAAGTCCAGACTCCGAAAATTTATACCGTCCGGGAGCTTACCGGCGAAATCAAGGACCTTCTGGAAAACCGGTTCGAGTTTGTCTGGGTGGAAGGAGAAATCTCGAATTTCAGCGCCCCATCATCCGGGCACTACTATATGGTCTTGAAGGACGGAAAGGCGCAGATAAGAGCCGTGATGTTCCGTGTCCAGGCAAGACGTCTCCGGTTCATGCCCGAAAACGGCATGCATGTGCTTGTTCAGGGCAGGGTCGGCGTCTATCCTCCCCGTGGGGAATATCAAATTATACTCGATTATCTGGAACCCATGGGGGTCGGCGCCCTGGCTCTGGCCTTTGAACGGCTCAAGAAGAAACTGGCATCACAGGGAATTTTTGACGAAGACATCAAAAAACCGCTTCCCTTCCTGCCACAACGGGTTGCTGTTGTCACGTCCCCGACCGGAGCGGCAATCCGCGATTTTCTCAAGATTATCCGCAGGCGGTTCGCCAATATTGAAGTAACCATCGTCCCGGTCAGGGTTCAGGGGGATGAAGCTGCCGGGGAGATCGTAGAAGCCCTTGAACGGATTAACCGGGAAATGGATGTGGACGTCATTGTCCTGACACGTGGAGGCGGCTCCCTTGAGGACCTGTGGGCCTTCAACCAGGAGGAATTGGCCCTGGCCATCCGGAAATCGGACATCCCGGTTCTTTCGGCAGTCGGGCACGAAATTGATCTGACAATTGCCGACCTGGCAGCCGATGTCCGGGCCCCGACACCCTCGGCAGCTGCCGAGATTCTTGTCGCTGAAAAGGAAATCCTGGTTGAGCAGCTGGATGATTTGAAAACCCGTCTGCTCAAAGCATTCAAACATAGAGTCGAACGCGAGTTCCGGGACCTGAATCATCTGAAGAGCAGGCTCAAAGACCCCGGAAAACAACTGGGTGAGAACTGGATGCGGCTGGATGATTCCCGCTCCCGGCTGATCCGGCTTATTCAGCGAATGGTTGAAGACCGACGGAAACGTCTGGATGCGGAATATCATGCCCTGCTTGCGAGCTCCCCTGAGAAACGGGCAGACGCCGCCAGGCAGCAACTGGATTTTCAGCGCACATCTCTCATGCGGGCCGTGTCTGCCTGGCTCAGGGAGAAACACACCGCCCTTTCCACCCTGGAAAAAAGAATGATGGACCTGAATCCGATGTCTATCCTCGAAAGAGGTTACAGCATCACACTCAAGCTGCCGGAAAAACAGGTGCTCAAGGATATCTCCCGGGTAGAGAAGGGAAACCCGGTCCGGATCCTTCTTGCAAGGGGGGCGTTGCGATGCCGCGTTGAGGAACTGGAGGATCCTGATTTTTCTTTGTGATTGTCTGGAGGAAGGATGGCTGAAAAAAAATTCGAAGACGCCATGAAACGATTGGAAAAAATCGTCCAGAATCTGGAGGACGGAGAACTGTCTCTTGAAGATTCTCTCAGGAATTTTGAAGAAGGCATGGATCTCGTAAAATTCTGTACCAGAAAACTGGAAGAAGCCGAAAAAAAGGTGAGCCTGCTGGTAATGGGTAAAGACGGTA
>CAYTJI010000004.1:0-10550 GCA_964438065.1 uncultured Desulfobacteraceae bacterium
ATTCGGCATGGAAGTCAAAGGGCTTGAGTTTTCCATGTACATCACCAAGGAATCCCTGGCACAACAGGGAGGCTACGGATTCGCTCTCAAGGGCCCCCAGCATGATGAGGCATGGCTTATTTTCATTGATCAGGTACATGAAGAGCTGCCTACATTTGAGAAAAAAGCCCATGCGCTGAAATGGTTTCCGCTTATCCGCACATGGTTCAATGCCGTTGGCCTGTGCAAACTCCCCTGGATCGATGTGCGGCATCCTGAAGCGGCCAATACGAAAAACCCGGCGCAGAACCAGCCTACTCTTGAATATTACGTCCAGTATCTCAACGCGACGGTAGGTTGCGAAAAAACCGTTCAGGACATTCTTGACGATTCAGAAAGGCTCTCTCTGATCCAGAAACTCATCAATATCCGTCATGGAAAAGGCACAAGGGCCAGCGATCAGATTCCTCTGCGCGCAATGGCACCGGCGTTTTTCAATGAATACCAGGCAAGGGCACAATATTATGATTCCTGGCTGGAAAATCAGGTCGGGGGGAATGAAGTCCCCGAGACTCCGCGCCAAAGGCATGAGCTGCTGATCGAGCTCCGGAGGTCGGCCTACAGCAAGCTCTGCGATGCCGTCTACAGTCACAAAGGTTTTACACCCGACGGAATTCCCCTGCCGGAGACACTTGAAAAATTTGACATCCTTGATGACCAAGCCCGGCGGTTGCTGGCCGGATTCGGCTTTTTCGGGAAGGTTGCCCGGAGATGACGGGAAGGAATGCGACAATGATTGTATGCGTGCGGTTTTTCGGGACACAACGTGTGTTGATGAAAACAGACAAAGTCAGGGTACGTTTTCCACAAAACAGAAAGGTCGCAGATGTATTCGAATATCTTCTGAACTGTTATCCGGACCTTGCCGTAAGCTTGAAACGAGAAAATGTGCTGGTTACCGTGAATAACAGGAAATCGGACCTGAACCGCAGGCTGGAACCGGACGACAGTATCACTTTCCTACCGCATGTGGGCGGCGGATAAAACGGGTCATGGGGCGTCCGTCCTCAGCGGGAGCGATACCACAAACGTGGTGGTACTATCTTTTTCCTCTCTGATTTCTATCTTTCCTTTCAACATTCGAATAATACGATGAATGATATAAAACCCGCGGCCTTTGCCCTCTCCTTCCAGAATTTTTAAACGATTTTCCTCTGATATACGGCCGGTGTTGCTGATTTCGGCACATGCCCACGCCGCTTTCGCATACGTACGAATTTTAAGATGTCCGCCTTTGATCGGGATGGCCTTGGTCGCATTGTTGAGCAGATTGTCAAACACACGTTCCAGGTGAATCGGATAGCATTTTACTTTCAGGTCTTCGTCAAACGGGCCTTCCGTCAGCTGAATATTCTGTTTGAACTGTTCCCGGATGGCCTCTTTGTTGATTTCAAATCGTCTTTTCAGCACATCCGTAAGGTTCACCACCTGTTCTTCACCCAGATGGTAGATGCTCATCGCCAGTTCCTGGATCCGGCTGGTCTCCTCGAAAAGAATGTCTACATATTTGCGGATTTTCTCTTCGGATCGCTCCGGACCTTTTTTCTCAAGAAGTTTTTTCAGCCTTCGTGCGAAACCGGCTGTCGCAATGGCGGGATTCTTGAAATCATGAAGAGCGTCATCAAGTTGTTCCATTTTGCGGGCCTTCAATAATTCCCTTCCGAGGAAAACGAACAGCTCTATTTCGTCATCTGAATATCTCTGTCTCTGGTCCAGGGCGTCAAAGGTCATGATGTGGGTGACATCGCCGTAAACATCGAGAGGGATATACAGTGTGGAATTGATATTATGAAGAGCAGCAAATCGCTTGAGATTGGCGGATATCAAATCACTCTTCTGAGGGTCAACGACCAGGATATACGATGGTGTGACCACTTCATATCTGGAATCCCCGGAATAATCTCTGAGGTTCAGAAGCAGTTCAAAGGCCGGTTCCCTGCTGACCGAAAATGTTTTTCCGATCCCGTGATAACCGGTCTCATCCGGATAGCCGGCCTCCAGAACCAGTTCATCAAGCCCCTCTGAAACAGAGAAAAAAGCGCAGCTCTGGAGATTGACCATATCCGCCAGTTCCGGGACGACCCGGTTAAAAATTTCTTTCAGCTTGATTCCGCCCCGGGTCCCCAGTTTATTGAAGATATGCCAGATGATCGCCTCTTTTTTTTCATTGTTGCGATGCATGGCAAGGATCTTTTTTCTGGCAACGACAAAACTCAGCCTTTTTGCCATCAGATTGGCCAACTGAACTTCCAGCGGCGAAAAGTTCCGGTTGACTTTTTCGTAATATATCTGAATAACCCCGACGGTGTCCCGCTCATGGGGGAAAAACCGTGGGATTTCCAGGGGAATCGCCATCAGGGAATTCACCCCTTTCCGGGTGATGACTTCCTTGTCCTGATAACCTTCCTCTTTCAGGATATTCGGGATCAGGATCGACTGGCGGGTCTTGACCACCTTTCCGGCAATACTGCCTTCCAGGGGGATAGACTTCTGCCGGCTGAATTCCTCGGAAGGATAGGAACCGTAGGAAAGCATCTGTTCTGTTTGCGGATCATAAATCCTGACAGAAGCCGAATGCGCACCGAGGAACGCCACAATATGCCGGGTCGCCTCTTCAAAGATCTCCCGGTCAGCCATATCCGGATTAATATCGACAAGTTCATCCACCTGTCGAATGACGTGGCCCAGGAACTCGGAGAACCCATTCTTGTCCATCCGTTCCTCGAGGAAAACCATGGACTCTTTGTCGATTAACATGTTATCCGGCAAGAATTCCTCCTGGGCTATACCGGGAAACACGGAGGAAATGACCGTTCCCGGCGACATGCGGATTCGGGTTGATGCTGTTGCTTGATCGAAGATCCCAAAAGGCGAAGTTGTCCCCCGGCCGGGACGACATCACGAAACCAGCGACCGGTTTTACATCCACTCCGGATCAGACTCATCCTGCTGCGGCGGTATTAATCCCAAAAATATTTCATTTACACCTGAGGTTAATCATGCCATAGCGTAATTCGTCTTCATTGATCTGGCACAAAACCGGCCATTTTCCAAAGCACTCATGACACCTGACAAGGGACAGCACAAGACGGAAGAAAAATCAACTAGTGTCGCCGTAGATTTTTATCAGAGCTGCCGGGGAAAGTCAAGAACAGCACAGGTGCCGGGGGCGGAGGGATTTTCAGCCCGGCACTGCATCCGGGACACTACCTCGTGCCCATCCATAAATGAAATTCGGGGCACGGGTGAGTTTCCGATCCGGAAATGCGAATTTTTGCGCAAGGCCAAGGAAATCAAGGGATTATGCGGAGACGTACATGCAGTACGTCGCACCTGTCTGCGTGCCTGCCTGTCCCGTCCGGACGGCAGACAGGCTACGCACAGCCAGTCAAATGATCCCGAAGATTGACACAGGGATTGGGCAAAAAGGCCATTTCTGAATGGACACTACCTCATAAATTCTGTCCTCAAGATGTGTAGTTATCAGACCAGACAGAGACAGGGCCTATTTCTTGAAAAGGGCCTCAAGCGCATCCCTGGCGTTCTGTGCCCGGTTCACCTTACCCTGAGAAGGGTTTCTGGGCAGGTAATAATCGCAGAAATTGGCCCTTTCCTTGTCCACAACCCGTTCGGCCATAACTTCCAGACATTCATTATAAGCATTCGGCTGGTAAAAATTACACTGTTTGCAGCATCTGAGGTCTCCCCCGCAATGCGGGCAGGTATCACCCCGCTCTACTTTGTCAACAATATCGATTTTTTTCGCACAAAACGCACACTTCATTACGTCCCTCCTGTACGGTATTTGTTCAAACAGGTAAATTGTCCCGGCACGCCTTCAAATCAGAGCAATCAGGAGAAACCGGAACCCATAACATTTTCACAAACAGACCCGTGAATAGGCGGGTCAATTGAAAGGCTGTCAAAAATTTTGACAAAATCAGGACACGTACTTACTATTTCCATATGAAGAAGAAAACACCGGATTTCACGGTGCTGAACCATACTGCGGATCTGGGTATCCGGGCACACGGCACGGACCTCAGAGACCTTTTTGAAAATACCGCCCGTGCAATGCTGCAAACTATGGTTCGCATCAGACCTGGCGGAAAAGCCGCAACCATCCGTCTGTCACTTGACGGACAGGATCTGGCAGACCTGATGGTCCGCTGGCTTGGTGAAATTCTGTATCTTATTGCAGGAGAAGATAAGGTCGTCCTTGACGTTGAAATCGACTCGATTACCCCCTCACACCTGCGCGCATCCGTGGAATATGTGCCCTTTGACCCGGAACTTCACGAAATTCAATGTGAAATCAAAGCGGTGACATACCACCAAATCGATGTGTCACGGAAAAACGGACTCTGGCAGGCCACGGTTGTATTTGATCTGTGAATGGATACCAGAACTTCAGAAACATGGATATGATGGACATCACTTTAGAAAAACTGGATAATTACAGATGGTGTATTCCCAGAAAAGGCGCCATGCGCGTGCCCGGTCTGATCTTCTCAAACCCGGAACTTATACCATCCCTGAAACAGGACCAGAGCTTGAAGCAGGTCGCCAATGTTGCCACCCTCCCGGGTATTATCGGCCATTCTCTGGGAATGCCTGACATCCACTGGGGATATGGATTCCCCATCGGAGGCGTAGCGGCCTTTGATCTGGATGAGGGCGTCATTTCTCCGGGTGGCGTCGGATACGATATCAACTGCGGCTGTCGTCTGATGACGACGCGTCTGCGGGCAGATGAAATTCGGCCCCTGATCAAAGATCTGGTATCCGCTCTCTTTAAAAATATACCATGTGGCGTCGGATCCACCGGGCGGATTCATCTGTCAAAGAACGATGAAACGAAAGTCGCGGTTCAGGGGGCGGTCTGGGCCGTAAAAAATGGTTACGGGGACCCGGAGGATCTCGAAAGGACCGAAGACGCAGGGACTATGGAAGGGGCCGATCCTTCAGTCCTGAGTGAGCGTGCGATCAAAAGAGGCAAAGATCAGCTGGGAACGCTGGGATCCGGGAACCATTTTCTTGAAGTACAGGTTGTCGACCAGGTTTATGACACGGGAAAAGCGCAGGCATTCGGCCTCTGGGAAGGGCAGATTACCGTCTTCATCCACTCGGGCTCACGGGGCTTCGGCTACCAGATCTGTGATGATTTCCTGAAAGAGATATCCGCGCATATGAGCGGGGAAGACATTACACTTCCTGACCGCCAACTGGCCTGCGCGCGTATAAAATCAGACCTTGGCCGACGATACCTTGCCGCCATGGCGTGTGCGGCCAATTATGCCTGGGCGAACCGGCAGATCCTGATGCACTGGGTCAGGGAAACCTTCCTTGAGACCCTCTCCGTCCGTCCCGCGGAACTGGACATGAAACTCCTCTACGATGTCTGTCATAATATCGCAAAGATCGAATCACATACGGTCTGCGGAGAGCGGATCCAGGTCTGCGTTCACAGAAAAGGGGCGACCCGTTCCCTGCCTGCGGGGCACAAGCTCCTGCCTGAAATCTACCGCGATGTCGGCCAGCCTGTCCTGATTCCCGGGGATATGGGGACATATTCTTATGTACTGGCCGGTTCCGAAGGCGCAATGATCCACAGTTTCGGATCCACCTGTCATGGTGCCGGCCGTCTTCTCAGCCGTTCGCAGGCCACAAAAAAAGCAAAGGGACGATTCATCGAAAACGAATTGAAAGCCAGGGGAATTTTCGTCCGGTCCAGAGGTAAAAAGACGTTGAAAGAAGAAATATCGGAAGCCTACAAGGATGTATCCCAGGTAGTCGAGGCCGTCCACGGGTCCGGACTGGCCTGCAGGGTCGCCAGGCTCAGGCCACTCGGGGTTATAAAGGGTTGAAAAATGGGTTCATGCAGATTTCAAAAAAATACCGCTGATTACTGATACACACTCTATCAGGCTAACCTGTTCAGGTCAAGCTTGAAGTAATATGTCTCCATGGCACATGCGTGTTTGAACGGCAATCGGATAACAGGATGAACTTTTTAAAAAAAATACCTGAAACCGCCTCGCTGATCCTTGCGGCAGGAAGGGGAAGCCGGATGAAAGGCTTTAATGGCAGCAAGACATTGCTTCCCCTGATCGCTGAAAAATCTCCATTCGAAGGCAGCCGTCCGATTCTGATGGAGATTCTTGACAATCTCCCCCCCGGTCCGAAGGCTGTGGTGGTGAACCACAAAAAAGAAGATGTTATGGAAGCCTCAAAGGGTCATAACCTCAGCTACTGGGAACAGCCGGTGCTCAACGGCACTGGCGGCGCACTGCTTGCAGCCCACGAATTCGTACGCAACCAGCCATGCAGCCGGTTAATTATCACGATGGGAGATGTTCCTCTGGTCAAACCCCGGACCTACCGGGAACTGGTACGGCATTTGACGGAAAACTGCATGGTCGTGCTCGGGTTCCAACCGGAAGACAAGAAACAATATGGCCTCCTGCGAACAGATGGGCATCAGGTGCGAAAAATCATAGAATGGAAGTACTGGAAAACATTCCCGCCAAAACAGCAGAACGCGCTCCGGATCTGTAACTCTGGCATCTATGCTGTGAGGAAGGACACCTTGCTCCGGTATCTTTCACTCCTGGCATCAAATCCCCACATTGTACACAAGGAAATTGATGGCAAATTGACAGATGTGGAAGAGTTCTTCGTTACGGATCTGGTCGAATACATGTGCAACGATGGTCTTCCCGTAGGCTATGTTACAGCAAATGAAGAAGAGTTGATGGGCGTTGATGACCTGTCCGCCGTCCTGAAGGTACAGGAACTTTACAAAAAGAGGAGCCCGCAATCCCTGAATTGAATTTTCCGTTCCGAACGGGATGCGGGGATCACCATCCCTTCCCGTGATGCGTTCCCCAGCCGATTCAGCCTGTGTTCATCCGGATATGGGGTTCTTGTTCAAGATCAACTGAAGTTTCAGCGTTTTTAAAGTTTGTTCGAGCCGGGCAACGAAATTTGCTCTGATCTGAAATCAAAACCCCGTCCATTTTTACCGAATCTGCGGCGTTGGCAAGGACTTGAAGTATCGGCGTACGTCTGCGCCCTTGCCGCCTTGCACCTGCCTGCTGCAGGCAGGTCTTCGGCAAACTCGACGCTTGCAGGATTTAGGTATCAATTTTTCGGCTTCAGCGTTCACTTCCGACTTGAAACTCATCCTTGACCTCCAATTCTTTCGGCATCCGGATACTTCCGCATTTTCGTCAGGATCTGTCCGAAAACAACAGAACAAACTCCTGTTCAGGGAACAACCGTCTTCTCATCCTCATGATCTTCCTCCACGCCTTCGGACAATTTCAGAATCTTGCCGGAATCCCCCGAGGGAAGGTCCTCCACCTCACGCAGTTTGCGCGCCATGGCCCGGGTCCGGATATCGGTCTGATCCAGGGTCCGGGCAGCAGTATTCAGCTGTTTTTTCACCCGGCCAAGCACATCACCGAATTTCCCGAACTCCATTTTGACTGCTGCCAGGATCTTCCACACCTCACTGGATCGTTTCTCAAGCGCAAGCGTTCGAAAACCCATCCGCAGGCTGTTCAGGATAGCGGACAACGTGGTGGGTCCGGCCACAACAATGCGAAATGCCTGCTGGATCTTTTCCAGCTGGCCGGGCTGACGCAGGACTTCGGCATAAAGCCCCTCTGTGGGCAAAAACATGATGGCAAAATCCGTTGTCCTGGGAGGATTGAGATATTTGTCCCGGATCTCTTTAGCGGACCGGTTTACCGCGCTCATGAGGGACATTGTTGCTTTTTGCACCGCGTCCGAATCCGCCGCATCCGCCGCATCAAGAAGGCGAAGGTAGTCCTCCTGGGGGAATTTAGAATCAATCGGCAGCCAGACATGCGAGTCAGGATCCCCGTCGCTTCCCGGCAGACGCACGGCAAACTCAACGCTTTCCCGGGAGCCCTCTTTCGTGTGCACGTTTCTGGCATACTGCTCCGGTGTCAGAATCTGATCCAGCAATGCCCCGAGCTGGACTTCGCCCCAGGTCCCCCGGGCCTTGACATTGGTCAGCACCCGTTTCAGGTCCCCCACGCCCGTGGCCAGGTTCTGCATCTCACCCAGACCGCGCTGAACAGCTTCCAGACGTTCACTCACAAGCCTGAAAGACTGGCCAAGTCTCTTCTCGAGGGTCGTCTGGAGTTTCTCATCAACCGTCTCGCGCATCTGGTCGAGTTTCTTTTCGTTGCTTTCCTGAAGATGCTTCAACTGGGTATCGATGGTTCTGCGTAGTGTTTCGATCCTTGACGCATTTGATTCGTTCAATTCCTGGACCCGCCTTGCAATAGACTCCAGATAATCCCCCTGGGATTTTCCCATTTCACGAACTGTTTTAACCAGCGTGTCCACTGCCGACCGCTGACCGGCCGACACTTCCTCCCGGAGTTCCCTTGCGGCCTGGCCGAATTCTTCCCGGCCTCTGCGCAGATCCTCCCGGATGGATCGTTCGACGCCGGCATACCTTTCCGTCTTTGAATTCCTGAGCACCAGAATCAGAAGGACAATGCTCACGGTGGACATGATCAGGCCGATCCAGACAAGTGTATCTGTCACGTGAATACCCCTGTGCATAAAGTGAACACCGCTCCCGGCACGTACCGGGGCCACGGCATGGCAAACTCTTCAGCACAGGTTATCACTTTTACCGTGTTCAGGCAAACGCCAAAAAAGGTCTGGGAAAAGGGGAAAGATTCAATGACCGGCAGACAAAATTTCTCGACGGATGGAGCTGAATTGTGAGATTTTCGAATGGTCGCAGCGAAAGGGTTTCTCAACCCGGTTGACACATGTGAACCGAATAAAATCACATCTCGGAAAGAATGTTGTTTGTCACTTTCAGGGAGAGAAAAGGGGATTGCTTCAGGCGTATGTTCAGCATCGAGGAATGGTTATCGTCCGTCAGTGAAGAGATAGAACCAGGGGCAAAATCACAAACACGGCTGTGGGATTTATACCGTTATATCAAAATGCTGTTCACCCAGCGGCAGATATCCGGGGGGTATCTTCCGCAGTAATTTTCCCCTGTAGTCATAGACTTTGATCGTTACTTTTCCATCGTTTATTTCACTTTTCCTGATCTGACCTTCCAAATCCTCTGTTGCCGGGGGATTTGCTGAATCACTTCCTGTCTTTTCATCATCGCGTGATCCGTAAGACTTGTCCACACCTGAAACGGCCTGACCGGCCAGTTCAGGCCGCACGGTATTTTCGGGTTGTGACAGGTCCTGGTTCGGACTTTTGTTCATGACTTCCGTACTCATTGGGACAGAGCCCGTTTCACTGATCGGATTCATCGTTTCATCCTCCTTGATGCGGCGGCCCGGCGCCATAGGCCATGGATATTCCGCGCACCGGATGTGGATGGATTCGCCCCTCCCGCGACCGATTTTACAGACTCTCACTTTGATTGAATGAGACCACGGTCTGGAGAACCCTGCACATCCCGACTCATGTATGCCGGGTGATGTTCACTGGATAATTTCCGGGACCGCAAGGGCATTTTTCCGGCTGAAAAAAGCAAATCCAGTGGCTGGCGGCATGAGCAGAATGTACGATATGCCTATCGGCAATCCCGGCTCAAGACTTTAGAAAAAATTCCGGGAAATATATGGCTGTCTTTTTTCGCCACGATGGATATGCCATATAACAGTATGACATCAATACGTTTTTCCATTTTCGAAATGAAACTTGATCCCCTGTGGCCAAGGCGAAACACCCACGCCCGCAGGATCAGGACATCTCATGAAAAATTTTGCGTCATATGTTTGTTGTCTGTTCAGGGTGCAGGCTTCATCCTCTGCTGAATCCATATGCGAATTTTCCCCAACTCACTTTTCACCTCGGCCAGTGCCCTTCCGCGGTGACTGATGCAGCTCTTCTCCGCTATACTCATCTCGGCAAAGGTCTTTTTCAGAGGCGGATAGTAAAACAGGGGGTCGTAACCGAACCCCTGATTTCCCGCCGGTTTTTCCGTAATAAAGCCGTCGCAGCGCCCTTCATAGATCAGGGCTGGTCCGCTCGGCACAGCAATAGCGATCACGCACATGAAAAATGCGGACCGGTCTTTGACACCTTCCAGTGCCCTGAGTAATCTGAGATTATTTTCTTTATCCCCCGCGCTTTGCCCCGCATACCTCGCGGAATGAATCCCCGGCATGCCATCCAGCGCATTCACCACCAGGCCGGAATCATCCGCTATGGAGGGAAATCCAAGAATTCTCGCGGCGAAACGCGCTTTTTTGAGCGCATTTTCTTCAAAAGTACGGCCGTCTTCCTCTACCACCGGAAGAGGGCCGAAATCATTCAAACAGCTTATTTCAACATCGGGGCCCTGTAGCAGTGTCCTGAACTCCGAAACCTTTCCCCTGTTCCGGGTCGCCAGCACCATCTCCAGTTTATCCTTTTTCTGACCGGTCATAACCATGAACCTATTCCCGGAAGGCTTGCAACCTAAATCCTGCAAGCGTCGCGTTTGCCGA
>CAYTJI010000004.1:10560-17423 GCA_964438065.1 uncultured Desulfobacteraceae bacterium
GTCCTTGCCAACGCCGTCCCGCCTCCAGGCGGGATAAAATCGGCGCTCCCGGAGAGTAAACTGTTTTCAAAAACCGCAGTCTTTATGGCCGCATTCAAATCGATGCCTGTCACGCAAGCACAACGTTCCTATAATTCGCTGATATTAACAGCATAATTTCCTTTTTGAAAATAGTTTATGCAGGTTTTAGGTGCAAAATAATCGTTAACCGGTTGCATCCCCGGCCGGATTATCGTATATGGAGTATTTGGATCCAGGCGCAACATTTCGGGCTCCTCCCAAAAATTTGTCGGCGGATATTTCTGAAAGGCAACATGCCCGACTGAAATAAAAGTCTCATGATTCACAACACGGGACCAGACATATCTTGTTCATGGACTCACTGACGGAATTTCACGATCAATATGACACGGACAAATCAACGCTCACCATCAGGGGACGAAACTTCAGCTTTTTTGTTCCGAAAACCCTGGACCGGTTTCTAAATGCCACGGATTTACTGAACCATTTCCCTCTGTGGGCCAAAATCTGGGAAGCCGCCATCGTCCTGGCGGATTGTCTCGCGGGAATGACTGTCGATCCACAAAAGCGGTTTCTTGAAATCGGCAGCGGCCTGGGAGTGGCCGGTATTGTAGCGGCCTCTTTCGGCCATCGCGTGATGATGACGGAGTACAACGCCGACGCGCTTAATTTTGCACGGGCAAACGCGCAGAACAACCGGATCGCTTCGACGCACCGGCTGAAAATTACCTCGCTCGACTGGAACAACCCACAGCTACAGGAACCCTTTGACTACATTATCGGTTCCGAAGTGATCTTCAGGGAGCAGGACTTTCAACCCATCCTGGCACTGTTTCAGACATGGTTGAAACCGGACGGCACGATCATTCTGGCTGAAAGGGTCAGAAAGACGACCGTGGAATTCTTCCGTCGGATGGGAGACTATTTTGAGATCCATGCCCGGAAAAAAATCCTCCGCTCGGAAGATGGGGAAATCCGGATCATTCTGTGCCGCATGCGGTTCCGCGACCCATCTGCAGAAAAAATCGCGTCCGCCTGTAACTCATAGCATCTGTTCAAGTTTCTCCATGAAAATCCTCTTTATCTCCTCAAGACGAGCCTCGTCCGCGGCTTCAAACCGGAGGACCAGCACCGGCTGGGTATTCGAGGCCCTGACCAGGCCCCAGCCTCCCTCAAAAATTACCCTGGCGCCGTCCACGTCTATGACCTCGTAGTCTTTCTTGAATATGTCCACCAGATCAGCCACAATCCGGAATTTTCTGTCCTCGGGACAATCTATCCGGATCTCCGGCGTGTTGACCATGGTCGGCACATCGGCCAGGAGTTCTTTCATCCCCTTGCGGGTCCGCGAAATAATTTCAAGCAGTCTGGCCCCTGCATAGATGGCATCGTCAAATCCGAGGTATCGCTCGGCAAAAAACAGATGACCGCTCATTTCCCCGGCAAGAAGCGCTCCCTCTTCTTTCATCTTGCTCTTGATCAGCGAATGGCCGGCCTTCCACATGATCGCCCGGCCGCCCCTGGCCTCAATGTCATCATAGAGGACTTGAGAACATTTGACTTCGCCGATAATCGCGGCCCCGGGATGACGTGAAAGAAGGTCCCGTGAAAAAATAATCATCAACTGATCGCCCCATATGATATCCCCCGTTTGATCCACCACACCGATCCGGTCCGCATCACCGTCAAACGCAATCCCGAGATCTGCGGAGACCTCATGCACTTTTTCGATCATGGAGGCAAGATTTTCGGGGATCGTGGGATCCGGATGATGATTCGGGAATCTGCCGTCCGGCTCGCAGAAAAGGGGAATCACCTCGAAACCCATTTTTTCATATGCCTCGCAGGCGACCGGACCGCCCACACCGTTACCGGCATCCACAACCACCCGAGCCCGGCCGGGACCCAACTCAATGTGATCTTCCAGGTATTGCAGGTAGGGCCGTATGATATCGGCGGTTTCCCTCTTTCCATCTCCGTCTTTGAATGCCGAAGATTCGATTATTTTTCTGACCTTCCGGATTTCTTCGCCGTGGATAGAGGCCTTTCCGAGACACACCTTGAACCCGTTGAACTCAGGAGGGTTATGGCTACCCGTAATCTGAATCCCGCCTCCTACATCCAGATTGTAAAGCGAAAAATACAGCACCGGTGTCGGAACCATTCCGACGTCAATCACATTCACGCCGGTTTCCAGAAGACCGCCCACAAGCCACCTGGACAGATCAGGCGAACTCAAACGGCAGTCGTGCCCCACGGAAATTCTTTCAACGCTGTTTTCCCGGTAATAGGTACCGATTCCCAATCCAAGCTGGTGGGCGGTTTCCCGGTTCAGCTCGTCCGGGAAAATGCCCCGGATATCGTACTCTCTGAAGATATGCGATTTCATAACAGATGATCCTTTCCATCCTGTTTCAAACGTTCCACGATTTGACGGACGTCCTGAGACCGGTCAAGATCAGCGACCAGCAGGGTCTCGGGAGTATCGACCACCAGGCAGTTCTTAAGCCCCATACAGGTCACCAGCCGTCCGCCTCGGGCCGAAATAAAGCTCCCCGCGCAATCCACGACTATCGTTTCCCCGTAGACCAGGTTCCGGTCCCCGTCATGATCGTCCGATTTCAATGCATAAAGCGATACCCACGATCCGACATCACTCCATCCGCATTCACACGGGATCACATAAACGTCACCGCGGGTCTTCTCCATGATGCCGTAGTCAAAGGAAACACCCTTCAATCCCGCATAGACCTCAGCCACTTCAGGTTCGAATGCATCCGTACCCACGACCTTTTCCAGTCGCATGAGCCCTTCGTAAAGTTCCGGGAGGCATAATCTTGTCTCCTCCAGGATGGTGTCCGGCGTTGAGACAAAAATGCCTGCATTCCAATAATACTCGCCCGATTCCAGGTATTCCAGCGCTTTCTCCGGGTCAGGCTTTTCCACAAATTTAAGGACACGGTATGCAGACACCCCCCCCACATGAACACGGGCAGGGCTCCTGCGGATATACCCGTATCCGGTTTCCGGCCGGTTCGGCATGATCCCCAGGGTCACGATCCCTCCGGATTCCGCCAGTTTTTCGGCTGTCATAAGATCGCGGATAAAGGCGGATGCATCTCCGATAAAATGATCCGCAGGCAAAAAAGCCACTGCGCCGTTATAGCCCATATGCCGGGCATAAATGGCTCCCAGCCCTATACAGGGGGCCGTGTTTCTTCCTACCGGCTCGGCCACCATGTGCACCGGGCGGCCGGAAAACAGCTCCGCGGCTTGTGCGACATGGTCCTGCCCGAGCACAAGAATCATCTCCTCATCCCGTGTAATCGGCGCAAGGCGGTTGCACGTCTCCACCACCATGGGCGCACGGCCGGTAATATTGATAAACTGTTTGGGCTTTCGCCGCCGGCTGACCGGCCAGAAACGGGTTCCGGACCCGCCCGCCATGATCACGGCAAACATTTTCATCCTCCTGTTCAACTCATTGTGTTTGATCTAACCCGGGGACGATTGTCGTCCTCCGGTTACCCCTCATGTCCGGTAGTCGGCATTGATGGAAACATATTCATGCGTCAAATCACAGGTGAGCACCCGGTCCCGGTACATGCCCTGTTTCAGATCAATGGTCACGGAGAACTCCTTCCCGGTCATTATTCCGGATGCCTTTTTTTCCGCTTTCATCCCGTTTCCCAAACCATTATGAACAATTTTCACATCATCCATCCAGATATCCACACAATCCTCCTTCATCCGGATACCCGCCCTGCCAAGGGCGGCCATGATCCTTCCCCAGTTGGGGTCCTCTCCGTAAAATGCCGTTTTCACCAGGCTGGAATTGGCCACGGTCCTTGCCGCACGCAAGGCTTCCGCCGCGCTCATGGCCCCGTGAACCCGCACATCGATCACCTTTGTCGCCCCTTCGCCATCACGAACGATCATCCGGGCCAGATCCCCCGTAACCCGCCGAAGCCCCTCCGTGAAACTCTCCAGATCCTCTTTAGACAGATCCCGGTTTCCGGCCATGCCGTTTGCCAGCATCAGAACCATGTCATTGGTGCTTGTATCTCCATCAACCGTTATCCGGTTGAACGATCCTTCCACAGCCTCACGCACGACCTTGCGGAGCAAATCCGGCTGAATGCGGATATCACTCATAAGGAACGCCAGCATCGTAGCCATATTCGGCATAATCATGCCGGCGCCCTTGGCAATCCCCTGAATCCTGTAGGCATGCCTTCCGGCATGACCGTCAAACATGCTGACCTTTGGAAACGAATCCGTTGTCATAATCGCCCGGGCGGCAGGTAAAATGTCTTGATCAGAAAGAGATAGAACCAGGTCCGGCACCGCATGGGTAACCCGATCCATGTCCAGATACCGGCCGATAACGCCTGTGGAGGCGACCAGGACATCATCCGCACGGATGCCCAGTTCCTCCGCCACGCTCGCCGCCACTCGGCGGGCATCATCCAGGCCCTGAGATCCCGTACAGGCATTGGCGTTTCCCGAATTGGCGATGATTACCCTTGCTCTTCCATCTGCAATGTTCTGCCGCGTCAGGACAACAGGAGCGGCCTGAACCCGGCTGGTCGTGAACACCCCTGCCGCGTGCGCTTCCGTTTCAGACCAGATCAGCGCCATATCCGGGGCCTTGTCTTTCTTGAGCCCCGCAGACACCGCAGCGGCCTTAAATCCCTTTATCATATGTATTTTTCCGCCCATCATGTCCCCGGTATCTGTTCCATGTCCGAACAGAAATGCCGGCCTTGTGTGAAATTCAACGGAAGGCTCATCATATCCTGACGAAATTCATTCCCGAAAAGCACCTGTTGTCTTCCCCGGGCGAAACAAACGGAATCTTCCTGTCAGCCGGTCTTCAGACCGTGCCGCCGGGTCTCAGGCCGCCCCGCAGCATCGCTTGTATTTCTTTCCGCTGCCGCAGGGGCAAGGCTCGTTCCGGCCGATTTTTTTCTCTCTGCGCCGGACCGTCACCGGCCCCCCTCCTTCCTGCCCATGACTCAGGTTCAGCGTCCTTTTCTTTCTCCTGGGTGACCGTTCAGGTTCCTGTCTGATGAGATGAAGACGGAACAATGTTTTCAGGGTTTCTTCACTGATCCGGTCCATAATACCTTCAAAAAGCGCATACCCTTCTTTCTGATATTCCTTGAGAGGGTCAAGCTGACCATAGCCCCGGAGACCGATCCCCTCTTTCAGATGATCCATATCCTGAAGATGGGCCACCCATTGATCATCAATGATCTGCAGGATGATAAAACGTGCCAACTGCTCCAGATCCTCTCTGCCGAACAGCTTCTCCTTTTCTTCAAATGCCGATCGGGCCTGCTCGATCAGTCGCTCAGCCAGGTCCTCGGGCTTCAGACCATCAAAGGCTTCCTGCCCGATATCCTCCGCCCGGATTTTCGGCCGGAAACCGAAGAGCCAGGAAAAACCCTCGGACAACCCCTGGAGGTCCCAGTTTTCGGGAAATTCTTTGGGGTCCGTATGTCGGAATACGAGTCCCTCGACTTTTTCAGCGATCATATTTTGAACCAGGTCCCGAAGTCCCCGACCGGCCAGGACCTCTTTTCTTTGTGAATAGATCACCTCCCGGTGTTTGTTCATGACATCATCGTATTCCAGGAGGTGCTTCCGGATGTCGAAATTATGACCTTCCACCTTTCTCTGAGCGTTTTCGATCGCCTTTGAAATCAGTTTATGTTCAATGGGCTCGCCTTCTTCCATACCCAGACGGCCCATAATAGACGAAATTCTGTCAGACCCGAATATCCGCAGGAGATCATCTTCCAGAGAAAGATAAAAACGCGAAGACCCCGGATCACCCTGCCTGCCGGCACGGCCCCTGAGCTGGTTGTCGATGCGTCGACTCTCGTGCCTTTCCGTTCCCAGGATGTGAAGACCCCCAAGTTCCCGGACACCTTCTCCAAGCACAATATCCGTCCCCCGGCCCGCCATATTGGTGGAGATGGTTACCGTGTGGGCCTGGCCGGCACCGGCAATAATCTCCGCTTCCTTTTGATGATGTTTGGCGTTCAGCACGGAATGAGGAATCCCCGCCCTTTTCAGCATCTTGCTCAGCATCTCCGATTTTTCAATCGTAATGGTACCCACAAGGACGGGCTGCCCCCGCTCGTGAAGTTCCTTGATTTCATCTACGACCGCTTTGAATTTTTCCCTTTCCGTTTTATAGATCACGTCCGGGTAATCAATGCGGATCATCTCTTTATTGGTCGGAATGACCACCACATCCAGTTTATATATGTCGTTGAACTCGGCGGCTTCCGTGTCGGCCGTACCGGTCATACCCCCAAGCTTTTCGTACATCCGGAAAAAATTCTGAAACGTAACAGTCGCAAGCGTCTGGTTTTCGCCCGCTACTGTTACACCCTCTTTGGCTTCGATCGCCTGGTGCAGTCCATCGCTCCATCTGCGGCCGGGCATCATTCTGCCGGTAAATTCATCGACAATCATAATCTGTCCGTCTTTCACCACATACTGAACGTCCTTTTCAAACAGCCAGTAGGCCTTGATAAGCTGCTGCGTTGCATGGAGAAGATCTGAAATCCGCATGTAACGCGCTTCGAGTTCCTTGAGCTGCTCTGCGTTGTAATCCAGACCAGCTACCTGACGGCCCTGTTTGAGCAGCTCCATTACTACCGCTCGGCCTATCCCTCTGGCGGCACCGGTAACTACAGCAAGCCTTTTTTCTGACATTTTCAATCTCCCTATTATTTTAAAAAATCCCTTATCGCCTGCAAACTACTTATATTTGTCACTTTAGTTTTTCGGTTTATTCTCCGCATCAGACCCGTCAAAACCCTGTT
>CAYTJI010000005.1:0-17068 GCA_964438065.1 uncultured Desulfobacteraceae bacterium
CCCGTCGCTTCCCACAACAACCCCCGGATGAATAATCACATCGTTTCCAATCAGGCACCCTTCCATAATCGTCACGTTCGGGTAAATGACGGTGCGTGCCCCGATTCTCACCCGGTCTCCCACAAAAACCCCGGGGAACAGAATCGTGTCATCGCCGATGACTGTTCCGCTTCCCACATACGCCATGGGGTAAATCGATACATTCTTCCCTGTCCGGCTGTCGGCATGAACCACCGCCCGGTCACTGATCCCCGGATATCGCGGTACGGGGCGGGCAAAAAACCCGGAAACCTTTGCAAAAGCAAGAGCGGCATTCTCCACAACCACCTGAGTTCCCTGATAAAGCTCTGTTTCCTCGGCCACCAGGACGGCCGAAGCCCGGGTTGTTTTGAGATCCTCCCTGAAGCGCCTGTCAACAAAAAAAGAAAGATCACCCGGTCCGGCCGCATCCAGTGCGTTCACCCCCGTAATCATGATGGTATCATCCCCCACAACCCTTCCGCCGACGGTCTCCGCGATTTTTTTTAACACCAGCTCCATTTTCGTGCGCCCCTATTTCTTCTTCCGGTCATATTCCCTGATGATCTCGTCGGTAATATCGATTTTGTCGTCATTGTACAAAACACCGACGGCCCTCTTTTCCAGAATCATGAGATAGCCCTGCCGCTTCCCGATATCCTCTACAATTTTTTGTATTTCCTGCCCGACAACCCGAACCAGTTCCATCTGCAACTCCTTCTGCTCCTGAAGGAATTCATTTTCCAGGTATTTGTAGTGTCTGGACCGCTTTCCGAGTTCTTTTCGCTTGTCTTCCTTCGCGTCAAAACTCAGCATCAGGCTCTGTTTTTTCAATTCATCTGTAATTTTCTCCAGTTCTTCCTTTTCCTTTTCCAGATTTCTTCTTGAAGGTTCCAGCCTTTTGATGTAATTTTCCTTGACCTTCTGAAAAGCCACGGATTTTTCCTGAAATTTCTGTATATCCACAACGCCGATTTTACAAGCGCCCGCCGCATGTGCGCAGGGCAACGAAAAGACAAACAAAAAGATTCCGGCAACCATCGCGATACGATATTTCATCATCTCCTCCTTACGTTGTGTCCGCCAATGAACAGATGTTTTTGCCTATCCCATCGCCCTGCGGACTTTCCATTCTCCCCGACCGTGCCTAGAACACCCCGCCCACGGAGAATTCCCACTTGCCCGATTTTTCATCTTCTTTCGGATTGAGATTTTTCCCATATTCCAAACGGAGCGGTCCCATGGGAGAATACCACCGGATCCCGCCCCCGGCAGAGCGTTTGATCCCGCTGAATGTGTAACTCTCGCCCTTTTCGAACACGTTTCCGCAATCGAAAAACACCAGACCGACAATGCCCTGTTTCTTGAGTATGGGCACGCGGTATTCCAGGGTATAATACATCATCTTCTCGCCGCCGACATATTCTCCGTTTATGTCCCGGGGTGAGATGTCGCCGTAATCGAAACCCCGAACGGAATTGATCCCGCCGATCCTGAACTTCTGGAACACGGGGAGTTTCTCCCCCGGTTTCTTCTTGATATACCCCCAGTTCCCGCGGGCCAGGAACACGGTGTTCCAGACAAGCGGAAAATACCACGCCGAAGAGGCACGGAATTTATAAAAGCCGACATCACCCCCCAAAAGCCCGCCGGCGACCTCCAAAGACAGACTGTTCTGGGATCCTTTGTGGGTATCCCAGGGCTTGTCCCGCGAATCTCTCCGTACCCCGAACGTCAGGCTGCTGGTGATATTCTTGCCCTCCATATCCTTCCAGGCAGGAGAAGCGGTGTCGGGGATATTCGAGATATCCGAATTGTCGTATCCGTATTGGACCGATCCTCTTGTAAATTCATCAATTCTATCAATCGGGTATCCCAGCCCCAGACGGATGCCGTAGCTGTTCCGCGTGTAATCGTCGTAATCTTCGCCTTCGTACGTGTAATCGTCGTATTCCTGTTTCCATTTATACAGTTCGATATTCCCTGAATAATGCGTGTCAAACAACCAGGGTTCCGTAAAATTCAACGTGAACTGTGTGGAAAGACCGCCCAGCCTTGCAGATGCCTGCAGCTTCTGCCCCTTTCCGAAAAGATTGCTCTGAGAAATCTGAAACATGCCGAAAATCGCGTCTTCCGAACTGTAGCCCGCACCGACACTGAACGAACCCGTAGGTCTCTCCCTGACTTTGACATCCAGAATCATCTGATCATCCCGACTCCCTTTCCGGGTTTCCATCTTCACGTCCTCAAAAAACCCCAGCCGGTCAAGGTTCTCCTTGCTTTTCCTCATGGCCTCACCGCTGAAATCCCCCGCCTCAATGGCCTTTAGTTCACGGCGGATAACCTTATCTCTGGTAATCGTGTTCCCGGTGATGTTAATTCTCTCAAAACGGACTTTCGGCCCTTTCGTAATATGGTAGCAGATATCCACCACATGCTTTAGATCGTCTTCTCTGGTTCGCGGGACAACTTCCGCATAGGCATAGCCCCTGTCCACGTACAGGTCTCTCAGCGCGTTGATATCATCACGGACCACCTCGCGATTGAACACGGTCTGTGTGCCGATACGGACTTTTCTCAGGAGAACGTCCGCCGGTTCGATCAGATCGCCATCCACACTGACCCGGTTCACACCGTACTGGGGTCCTTCCTCTATTTCGATGATAATTTTCAGCATCTCATTCTTGTCAAACACGATTTTGGGAGCGCCGACTCTTGCCTTGATAAACCCGTGGTTCTGATAAAAGGCCGTGATCTTGTGAACATCAAATTCCAGCTTTTTCCTGTCCAGATACCCGGAATCGGTAATCCAGGAAAAAAACCCCTTTTCCCGGGTTTCCATCAGGTCCCTGAGTTCATCATCATCAAACCGGGTATTCCCCACGAAGTCTATTTTTGAAATATATACCTTCTTTCCCTCGACAATGATGTATTTCAGGCGCACTTGGTTTTTGGGAAGCGGTTCGATTTTGCTGCGGATCTCCGCGTTGTAGTAGCCTTTCTGCCTGTAATACGCCAGCAGGCGGTTGATGCTCTGCTTGATTTCGTTGTCATCCAAAACGGAATAGAGTTTGATGGCCGCTTCCTCCTTCAGGTCCGCTTCTTTCATCTTCCTGTTCCCCTTGAAGACGACTTCGCCGATGGAAGGCTTTTCCTTTACCCGAAAAACAACGATCTTTCCCTTTTCTCCCTCCTTGAGTTCTATCCTGACATCCGTAAAATATTTCATCCTGTAAATATCGCGCAGGTCCTGGTCGAGTTGATCCTGGTCGAAAAAATCCCCTTTCCTCGTCTTCACCACCGCCAGGATGGCCTCCTTCTCGATCCGCTGATTGCCTTCGACCTGAACGGAATCCACGTAAACCGGTGGCTTTTGAGCCGCTTCCTGGGCTCGAACGAATCCGGGTACGACGTTTGGCGCCAGAACAACGAGAAGGAGCAACACGCACCGGAGCAGAAGGGCACCCCATCCTCCAGACCCATGAGAGACCCGTAAACCGGCACACACCGTATGATTACTGAAATCGTCCACAGACCATCTCCTTCTGCAAAGCCATTATTTCCGCGAGCCGCTGGTTGTGCGTGGCCACAACGATCGCGACATGTTCCTCCTCATTGAGTCGAACCAGAAGATCCGCAATTTCCTGACCTGTCCGCCAGTCCAGATTTCCCGTCGGCTCATCGGCCAGTACCAGCCTCGGTTTCATAATAAGGGCCCGTGCGATCGCCACCCGTTGCTGTTCGCCTCCGGACAACTCCCCGGAACGATGCGTCATACGCTTTTCAAGACCCACTTTTTCCAGGGCTTCCCTCGCCCGGTCCGCCGCCTTTTTCCGTGGCCAGCGCGCGATCAGGGCCGGCATCATGGTATTTTCCAGTGCATTGAGCTCCGGTAAAAGGTGATGAAACTGAAATACGAATCCAATCTCCCTGTTTCTGAAACGACACAGCTCCGCCTCGTTCATCTCATAGATGTATCGTCCCCCGAACGTGACGCTGCCCTTCGTGGGTCGGTCAAGACTCCCCATGATATTCAGCAGGGTTGACTTGCCCACACCCGAGGCGCCTGTGATCGCCACGCTGTCACCCGGATTCACCTGAAGATCAATACCCTTGAGGACATCGATCCGGGTGCCGTGATGTTCGAACGATTTATGAATATTCTCAAGACTCAGCACGCCGGAATCCTGAACACAGGCTGAAACATTCGAAATACACCCTCTTCGCGGCCGCCGTCCGGCGGCAACAGGGACCCCCGAAAAAAAAGGCACATAACGTTTCCGCAATCCCGGGATGTTGCAAATGCACCGCTGATATGCGTTGTTTATTCATATCGGATGACTTCCGCCGGATCCAGCCTGGACGCATACCAGGACGGATAAATCGTAGCCAGAAAAGATATCAGCACCGCGGCCAGAGCGATCACCCACACATCTCCAAATTCAACGCGGACAGGAAGCGTATGAATATAGTAAACCGACGGGTCCAGGTGGATAAATTTATATTTCGCCAGCAGGTTGCAGATGCCGAGGCCGGATGCCAGACCAGCCAGGGTGCCTGCCAACCCCACGAGAAGGCCCTGAAAGATAAAAACCGCCATAACACTTTTCGCCGTCGCCCCCATCGCCCTGAGGATGGCGATATCCCTTGTCTTTTCCATTACGACCATGACCAGGGTGCTGATGATGTTGAGTGCGCCCACCAGCACGATCATGGCAAGGATCACGAACATGGTGTATTTTTCCAACTTCAGGGCGGCAAACAGGCTCTTGTTCATGGCCTTCCAGTCTTTGGTCCGGAAGGGATACCCCAGTTTTTCCTGAATGGTCGCGGCGACCCTGTCCGACCTGAATACATCTTTGACTTTTACCGCCAGACCGGTCACCCGGTCTCCAAAGGCCAGAAAGCGCTGCGCCTCCTTGAGTTCAATGTACACCATCGAAGCGTCATATTCATACATGCCGGATTCAAAAATACCCGTGACTTCAAACTTCCGGGTACCGGGCACCCTCCCGAGCGGTGTCAGTTTCCCCTCCGGAAAGATCACGGTGACCACATCCCCCAGATCAGCCCTTGTCTGTCTGGCAAGTTCACACCCGATAATAATTGCCGGGTAACCGTTCTGACGGATTTTCAGCGACTTGAGGGAACCTTCCCTGATGGAGCGCTCAATACTCACGACACGGCCTGCTGTTTCCGGGTCGATCCCCCAGAGAACCGCGGCAGTGACATTCCCCGAATAATTGAACATCACCTGGGAATTGATAAAAGGCGTTGATGCCACGACGCCGTCAATCCCGGCGATACATTGAGCGGTCTTGTTGTAATCGCTGAAAGCGCCTTTAAAACTCAGTACCAGAAGATGGGAATTGACCCCCAGAATTTTTGACATCAGATCGGCCCGGAAGCCGTTCATCACGGAAAGAACCACGATAAGGGCCATCACACCCACCATGACCCCCAGAACGGAAATTAGCGAAATAACGGATATGAAAGCCTGTTTCCGCTTGGCCTTGAGGTACCTCATTCCAAGGAACAGTTCGAACATGGGATATCAGTCCTCACGGGATCGCATATGTGGGAACAGGATCACATCTCTGATGGATGGGGAATCGGTGAGCAGCATGACCACGCGATCAATCCCGATGCCCTCTCCTGCTGTCGGCGGCATCCCATACTCCAGGGCTCTCAGGTAATCCTTGTCCATGAAAAGGGCTTCCTCGTCGCCGGCTTCGCGCAGGGCGACCTGGGCCTCAAACCGCTGCCGTTGATCTGCCGGGTCATTCAATTCGGTAAAGGCGTTCGCGATCTCCCTTCCACCGATAAAAAGTTCAAAACGATCCGTGATTTCGGGATTGTCATCGTTCCGGCGCGACAGCGGAGAGACCTCCGTGGGATATCCAACGATAAAGGTCGGCTGAACCAGCTTCGGTTCCACCAGATGGTCAAAAAGTTTCGTCAGGATCGTCCCGTGGCCGTCTCTTTCGGTCATATTGATCTCGTATTTACGGGCCAACTTGACAGCGGCTTCTTTGCTGTCCAGGACCTCTTCACTCACGCCCCCCAGATCCCTCAGGGCATCGAACAGGGCTATCCTGGGCCAGGGAGACGCAAAATCAATGGATTCCCCCTGATATTCAATACGGCTCGAACCCGTGACATGCTTCAGCAGATAACTGAACAATGCCTCAGTGATAGCCATGAGATCTTCATAGGTGGCGTAGGCCATGTAGAATTCCAGCATCGTGAATTCAGGGTTATGCTTGACGGAGATCCCTTCGTTCCTGAAATTTCGATTAATCTCAAAAACCCGTTCCATGCCGCCCACAACCAGACGCTTGAGGTATAGCTCCGGGGCCACTCTAAGGTAGAGATCCATGCCGAGCGCGTTGTGATATGTCTTGAAAGGCCGTGCGGTCGCCCCGCCGGGGATCGGATGCATCATCGGGGTTTCCACTTCCAGAAAATCCTTCTTGACAAGAAACCGCCTGATCGTCTGGATGATCCGGCTTCTCATGACAAAAACGTCCCGGACGGAATCATTGACGATCAGGTCCAGATACCGCTGACGGTACCGGGTTTCCACATCCGTCAGGCCGTGCCACTTCTCGGGAAGCGGGCGCATGGACTTGGACAGCAGTTCCAGATCCTCTGCCAGGACGGTCAACTCATTCGTCCGGGTGCGGAAAAGGGTTCCCTGAATACCGATGAAATCCCCGATATCCATGAGTTTGAATATCCCGAACTTTTCTTCGCCGACCTTGTCTTTCCGGATGTAGACCTGGATCCTGCCCGTCCTGTCCTTGATGTGGATGAAAGAAGCCTTGCCGAAATCCCTCCTGGACATGATCCTTCCGGCCATGCGGCAGGGTCTGCTTTCCTGCTCAAGGATCTCCCCGTCCATGTGTCCGTATCGTTCCATAATGCCGGAAACCGTAATGTCGATCGGGTATCCCGCGGGATAGAGATTGACCCCGGCCTCTTTCAGTTTGGCGGCCTTTTTGATTCTGTCTTCAACAATCGTGCTTGTTTTTCCCATGGCTCAATCCGGTCCGATTCCTGACTAGTGTCCTTAATGATGTGCGCTGGCAAGCGTTTGATCGTTTTCGTTTAGTCCAATTGGTATTCTTAGTCAAGATGAAAGAAAATTTGATAATTCCGTCCGATAATACCGGTCTTCAGGGCATGAACATGCCCCTCCGCACAGGAACCTGCCCGAACAGACCCGGGCACGGATTATTGTTTTGAAAAAGCGGACGACTGCTGATATATAGAAAATGATTACAAACAGGATGACTCCCCCCGTAAGCGGACGGCGCTGCCCGGATCCGACAGACGGTAGAAGACACGGCCTAACCGATGTGCCGGTGCGTCAAAGACCGGGGTTCGTCCAACAGCGAAACGACTCTTAACCTCTTACAGGTTCATATGAAATCACCGATTCTTTTCCCTCATACACAGATTACGGCCGCGTGTCTCGCAAATATACGCGCCCGGTTCGGAGAGCTGACCCTGTGTCAACCCTGGTTCATGGAAGGGGTCCTCTTTGATGCGGAAAGTCCGGACATCAGCAACATCCGGATTCTCCGCCCCCCGGAAGACCTGAGGCCCGAGGCGGATTTCCTGAGACTGATCGCGGAATACCGGGGCTGGCTGGAACAAAATCCGGACAAGGGGTACCGCATCTTCCTTGAAGTTGCAAAACAGGAACCTTTTTCTGAGGAAACCTCCCGGGGGATCCGACGGTTGCTCACCGCAATGGCACAGGCGAACGCGCAGGAACGTTACAAACCGCAAGGGTTTGAGTGGCATTTGATCCTCCATCTTGCCGCTCAATTCGAAAAAAACAGACTCGAAGCGGAAACACTGCTGAAAGACCTGGCGCTTCAGGAGTCCCCGCTCACAGACGCGCTGGAAAATCCCCCGCGGCAACCATCCACACCTCTCCTGGAAAGCGGGCTGCAGGATGGCAGAAACCACCTGAGGAAGGTGCTTGAGGCCTGGTTCGGTCTGTTCGGGGCACTTGTCCCGAAAAACGCTCCTTTAATTACGGTTGATCCCCTGGTCTTTTCCTCTGTTTCCGACATGTTTGAGGCAGAGACGAACGGGCCTGAAACCCGGACGGAACCGGCTCCCTCTTCCGATGCACCTGACGCTCGGCCGCCATATACGACAAGACGCCTCCCCTGTCTGGAAACCGGCGACAAAGCCCTGGATGACCCTGTGGCAAGGGGCCTGTCAGGCCGAACAATTATCCTCATGGAGAACTGACATGGATACCCGTCTGTCCCGGCTGGAAGATCTCAAGCGTGAAGGCTGGACCCGCCAGTTCGTGGCCGGTGAACCGCGCCTGAGTGAAGCTGTCGAACTTTACAAGGAAACAGGCTATGACGTGCACCTCGAACCGATTCCATCAGGAGTAAATCCATCCGACCTTCCGATGATGGGAACCGAATGCACAGCCTGTTTTGAAGGAACGGAAGATCAGTACCGGATTATCTTCACGAGGCCGAAAAAAAATGGCGGTATCCCGGAAGACGACCTTTTTTGATGGATGCCTGCGCTTCTGTTGTCGGCACGGTCGCACATAAGCGGCCCCGGGCGGGTCGGCCGGGGCACGGAGCCATGACATTTATCCCAGCAAATGCAACAGGTGGATAAAATTTTCTCCCGCAAACAGGCGGGCGAGAAACATCATGGGGCCGAGCAGCAAGCGAGCCAGGATTCCGGTCCGGGCAAAATTGTCCAGGAGGATAATCGCCATCAGGATAAACAGGCCGTACCGCCCGAACGAACGGTACTTCTGCGCCGCGGCCGGGGAAAGCATATTTTCCAGGACATGAGAACCGTCCAGGGGGGGAAGCGGAAGCAGGTTGAACAATCCCAGGCCGATATTCATGAACAACATGTAGATCAAGGCCGTACAGTAAAGCTCTGAGGGCAGCAGGGCATATCGGATCAGTATCCCGGCCAGGAACGCAACCAGGATATTTGCAAACGGACCCGCCAGGGACATGATGATGATATCTCTCCGGATATTCCTGAAATATCTTGGATCCACGGGCACGGGCTTGGCCCAGCCGAAATTGAAAAGAAACAGGCAGATCGCTCCGAAAAGATCAATATGCGGAAGCGGATTCAGGGAAAGCCTGCCCATGTTTCTGGCAGTAGGATCCCCCAGTTGCAATGCCGCCCGGCCGTGTGCATATTCATGGATCGTGATCGCGAACAGCAGAACAGGAATTCTCACGACCCACTGGCTGATATCCAAATACATGAAAATTTACCCCGTAAATATGAAGGTACAGTTCCTCTCCGGAACAGCCATTACATATCAGTAAACAGCGCTCTCAGCAAGAACGAAAACCGATCGTCCCGTTTCGAGGCGTTTGAAAAATGACCGATTTTGTGCCAAATCAAGTCGAAGATCCCGGACTCCGGGCAGGGGAAAACCCAAATTATACCCACAGGAATATATCGAATATTTCGAGGTTTATAACTTGAACCTCACGCCGGGTTGGTGCAAAAGTGGTCGTTTTTCAAAGGCCTCCATGCATGGCCAGGGCGGCGCTGCAGCGCCGCCGAATCCCGAGAAAGGGGGGAACACAGGATATGGGAACAAGAAATGCAGATTTTGCGGGGTCCTGGTACCCCGGGAACCGTTCTGAATGTATCCGGGCGATTGAAACATTTTCAAAAGACTGCCCGGCCCGCCCGCCGGAGATAACCACGGTCCTGGGCGGCATTGTCCCTCACGCCGGATGGTTTTATTCCGGCCGGATCGCGTGCAATGTCATCCAATGTCTCGACAGGGAAAACAGCCCGGACACATGCCTCATTTTCGGCAGGCACCTTCATCCCGGAAGCCCCAATTATATTATGAAAGACGGCAAGTGGGATACACCTGTCGGTGAACTGGAAATCGACTCCGAACTTGCCGGGAACCTCACGGCTGAATTTCCATTTACGGTGGAAACTTCCTCCCGTTACGAGCAGGATAACACGATAGAACTTCAGCTGCCGTTTGTGAAATATTTTTTCCCCGGGGTAAAGATTGTGCCAATCGGCCTTCCGCCCACAAAATCTTCGATAGCCATTGCAGTGCGGAGCGCAGAGTTGTGCCGGGAACTCGGTCGAAAGACGCTTGTTCTGGGTTCCACAGACCTGACCCACTACGGTTATAATTACGGGTTTGTCCCCAAAGGGGTCGGCGAGGATGCCGTGGAATGGGTAAAGAACGAAAACGACAGGCGGATTGTGGAGCTGATGGTTCAAATGGACGAAACGGCGGTCATTGCCGAGGCGCTTGAAAATCAGAACGCCTGTTGTTCCGGAGCGGCCGCTGCAGCAATCGCTGCGTCCAAAACACTGGGGGCCCAAAGGGGATACAAAATCCTGTACGCGACAAGTTACGATATCCGGCCTGATACGAGTTTTGTGGGATATGCCGGGATCATTTTCCATCCCTAGGACCGGGGTGAATCATGCCCTTGCCCATCGGCCGGAGTGCCAGCGGCCTGGAAGGTCAGAGGGTTGGCTTGACATCCCGCGGTCACGTTCCGGCCTCAGGCAATGGGCGATAGCCCGGGGCCGGAAGCCTAAACAGATTGACATCACCGACCGGATTTTTTACTGTCATTACAGCCTTGAAACACGGAGTCCCGGAAAATGGATTTTATTGAAATGGCGAAGATCCGGATTGAACACTGGATCACCCATAATGAACATCATCTGGAACCTAAAACCTGCATAAACTATTTTCAAAAAGGAAGTTATGCTTTTAATATTAGCGAGTTATGGGAAAAGAATCGATTCACATTCTAAGGCCTAAACGGATATTATCATGAAAATCGGAATAATCTCAGATACTCATGACAACCTGCCTATGGTGAAGAAGGCAGTCGAGTTCTTCAATGAATCCGACGTCGACGCGGTTCTGCATGCGGGAGACTATGTCTCTCCCTTCTCTGTCAAGCCCCTTCTCATGCTGGAATGTGATTTTCTCGGAGTATGGGGAAACAACGATGGCGACAAACTCGCCCTGCAGAACACCGCACAGGGAAAAATTGAAAATTCGCCTTTTGTTTCATCCTACGGCAACCGGAAAATCCTTCTGGGGCATTATTTTTATACCCTGGAAGCCCTCGTCCTGTCCCAGGAATTTCATCTGATTATCTACGGCCATACCCATAAACCGGATATCCGAAAACAGGGAAAAACGCTGATCGTGAATCCCGGGGAATGTGGGGGATGGCTTGACGGAAAATCGACCATAGCTGTTGTGGACCTGGAAAATCAAGAAGCTGAGCTGATTGAACTGGGATAATAATTCCCCGGTTGTTCAGCATATCGGACGGGTTGCGAGGCTTCCATGAAAGGACTGCGGGAAATGAAAGAACAGATACGGGAGGCGGCGGAGATCATTGTTCGTTCGAGCCTGACACTGGCGCTGACGGGTGCCGGCATCTCGGTGGAATCCGGTATTCCCGACTTCAGAAGCCCCGGAGGTCTCTGGTCCATCTACGACCCTGCCGAGTACGCATCGATCACCTCTTTTCGGGCCGACCCGGAAAAGGTCTGGAAGATGGCCCGGGAAATGACCCAACTGGTGGACGAGGCAAAACCGAACAGCGCCCATATCGCCATGGCGGATCTCGAAAAGATGGGCTACCTCCACCACATCATTACTCAGAACGTCGACAATCTGCACCAGGAAGCCGGGTCAAAAAATGTCATCGAATATCATGGCAATACCGCCACACTGACATGTATTCGTTGCGGAAAGCGATATAAAAGCACAGACAAAAAAGATGAATTTCCCCCCAGATGCAGGTGTGGACAGATATTGAAGCCGGATGTCGTCTTCTTCGGCGAGGCCATCCCCGTAAAAGCGCTGAACCGATCCTTCGAACTCGCATCCCAGGCCGGGGCGCTGATGATCGTGGGGACCTCAGCGGTCGTCTCTCCCGCCAACACCATCCCTTCCATTGCAAAGCAGAATGGGGCAAGACTGATCGAGGTCAACAAGGAACGGACGCACCTGACCGACACGATCACGGATGTTTTTCTGCAGGGGAATGCGGGAGCCATCATGCCCCGAATCGTGGAAGAAATTAGAAACAAGATCGTTCAGGACCGGGAGAAGTTCGGTTTCTGAATTGAGTTCAACAAGATATTTTTACCCGGGATCCAGAAAATCCTTGAGGTGAATGACCTTTCCATCCTTTTGTCCGGTCCCTTTGACGTTTGACCAGGAACCGCGAATCTTCGCTTTTCGCAGGCCGCTGATCATGGCCTGCAGCTCCGGATTCTTCTCGATAAGGGTTTTGATCTGGTTGTTCATTTCCTTCCAGGTCTTGTCCAGTTCTTCTATGTCCAGCGAAAATCCCCCCAGGAAAGACAGCAACGAGCCCAGTTCGGAAAGCAGGCCAAAATGGGTCGCGCCCTGAAGATAGTATGGACAGTGGCACCACAGGCTGACACATGCAAACCCCCTTTTCTGGGCTTCCGAATGCAGTGTCGAATGGATACCGCCGGGACCGCTGTAGGTAATGGGGAGAACATTCCTCTGTTCCAGCATGGAGAAAAGGTCCTCACCCGAGACAATCGCGGAAATAATCCGATCGGAATGAAGAACATTATCATACATGCTTCCGACATTGATGATCATCCGGACTCCCATTGTCTCACAGAGGGACAACACCTCGTCCACGAACTTGAACCACTGTAGCTGCGGTTCACTGGCCTTGAGTATGACAAGCGCCTTCCCGTCATCTCCGCTGCGGGCTGAATAGAAGGATCCGCCCGGGGGCAGAATACTTATTAACCGACCTTTCTCAACCTTAACCAGCGGTCGGTTTTCGTCATACCGGTAAAACGGTTCCGGCTGGATTCGGGCGAAATATTCGGCCTTCAGCTTACGGATCAGATAGGAAACCATGGCCCTTGAAATATCTAAAGCATTTCCCCATCCGTCAAAACCGGATATGAGAATGGAATGTGTCTGTTCGGGTAGATGTTCGATATGAATCGCCGACTGTTCCATAATTGTAATCTGACCTCCTGACGGAGTTGGTGCCCATCCATAACTGAGTCCCGCCATGGCGGGATTTGGCCAAGATCAAGGCGTGCGAAAAAAATAACCGCCCCGATTAAATACACTGCGCTGTCACTAGGGTGAATTTAACGGGACAGGCAGGCATATGGTTGATATTCCGAGGATTATTTTTTGAGCACAACACAGAGATCGGGCAAAAAGGCCATTTATGGATGGGCACGGGTTAATGTCAAGCTGTATCACGGTATTTTTGTTCTGCGCACAAAATGATGTAATTACGCCGAGTTATGTGAATATCCGGCCGGTCAAGCAAATAGACATAAAATAGCCAGTTATTCCAATAAGTTTTGGGTCATAGCCTGTTCTCAAGTTCTTATTCTTAAATGGTTTGCGGGTTAGAACAAATTTACCGTGCAAGCTGTGTGATTTGTTGTTGACAAAGGCTGAAAAAAGTTATTTTAGAATCTAGACCATCTTTCAACAAATATCCGGAGAAACTTGATTTGGCAATAAAAATCGATAAAACTGATTTGCTGCAGGTCTGCCGGGAAATTATCGAGACTATCTTGGCCTGTCTTCCGAATGCCTGGAAAGGTACGGTTTACCGGATAGGGAACCCTCCGGATCTGACCGCGAAGGAAATCGCATCCGGAACTATTGATGAGGAAAGAAAGACCATTTCCTGGGGTATACCGGAAAGGTCCCGCTTTGCGCCTCCCGGTAAGCCGTGGATGGACTACCGGAATGAACCGGGTCGTCCACTTGAGCCCATCGCGTGGTGTGTGGAAAACCAGAAGGGATGGACCGCTGAAAACGGCAGCAACGAAAGAAGCGCTGCATGGGACCGGTCAGGGGACGCGGAAGAAGTCTTCCACCACATGGAACCGGTTCTAATCCACAAAAAAGACCTGTATATCAATGACAAGTCCCGTCTTGAATACCCCTTGAACTACAGGGGGGAAACCATCTGGCAGGACTCGGATTATATTGTGGCGGACGTCATCAAGATTCAGTTCCGGCCGAACACGATCAAACCGGGCAGTCCGGAAATCCGGGTCATTCGCAAGCTGTCCCAGGTCCTTGGAAAGGAACTTCTCGCTCTCCAGTTCAGGCAACTGTCCCTTGAGGCCATGCGCCGCCTGGCAGAGGACAAACAGCACTCGTGTGACATCCTGGCGGATTCGATCCGCAATGCCGTTACAAAATCAGGTCTGATCCTCTCACTCATCAAACTGGAACTGGAGTTCCTCCGGGAGCAGTGGGAAGGACTTGTCTTGCGTAACTCCAACAAGCGGGAGATGAAACGGTCAGCAGTCCGGGATCTGAACCGATCCGCCCTGTCCATGGAAAGGCATTCCGGATCCCTGGCAAAAGAACTGATTGACGCGCAAAACCGGTTTCTGGAGATCTTTCCATCTCCTGAGCGCGGCAGGACCTGGATCACCATGCAAATCGAGGAAAAATGGAAGACCCTGCTTTCCAGAAATCCGCTGGACAAGGCCCGGGAGGAGGAAATCTTCAATAGTATTGACGCCCTGAAGCAGTCCCTGTATCTGGGAAAAGACAAAGACATCCTTGAAAATTACAATACCATCCCGGAAGCCCGCAAAAAAGAATGGGTGGATCTGCTTTACACGGATACCGACCGGGTTGATTTTCAATATCTTGACGGATTGATCCGTATTCTCGATGATCAGTTCATCCATATCCCTTACCGTTCCAAATCAAGAAAAAGCCTCATCCGGCTCAAGGTTCTGGCAGAGATCATGGGTCGACTGGAACAGGATACCAATGTGGTGTTGACAAAGGTCCTCAAGAGCCACGACAGCCATATCCTTTCTGAAGTGCTCCCGGTAAGAAACCGCCACTGAGGAGTCTGCAGATACCGGCCGGTTCCGGAATTTATTTTCCTGCAGGTTTTCCGACAACTCTTCCCAGTTCAACAGACCGCCGGTACGCGGCGTCAACCGCTTTCAGCGTCATCTCCTCGAGTCCCATCCGGTCAAATACCGCAAGCCCTTCTGCAGTTGTCCCCCCCGGCGAAGTGACCATTTCCCTCAACCTGGCCAGGGAATCGTCCGACTCCATGGCCAGACAGGCCGCTCCTGAAAAGGTCTGCATAACCAGGCGAACACAGACCTGCCTTTCCAGTCCGAGTGCGACCCCCGCGTCCACCATACATTCCATCATCCGGAAAACATACCCGGGACCGCTTCCGGACAGGGCGGTCACGGCATCCATCATGGATTCTTCCACTTCGACGGTCTCCCCCACCGCAGAAAAGATGGTCATCGCCGTGGCCATATGCTCCGGCCCGGCCACTTTTCCCCGGGCAAGCGCGCTGGCGCCTTTCCGGATAAGGGCGGGTGTGTTCGGCATAACGCGAACAAGGGGGATATCTTTTCCGAGCAGGGTCTGGATCATTGAAAGTGGAATGCCTGCAGCAATGGAGATGAACAGATGGTCATCCCGCACATCTTCTTTCACCGCCGCGAGGACCTCCCGCATGTTCTGGGGCTTGACGGAAAGCACGATAACCGGGCATTCCCGTACCAGATCATTGTTGGACGCGTGACATGTCAGACCGAATCCGGTCGATATGTTCTTTCGTGCCTCCGCATCCGTATCAGATGCCTGCAACTGGTCCGGGGTACAGGTCCCGCTTTGAATGAGGCCTTTGATCAACGCAGTGGCCATGTTCCCTGCACCGATAAACCCGATTCTGAGTTCTTTTATCATTTTTCAGATCCTCTTCCCCCTATTCAGACTACCCCCACACAACAGGGTCTGCAAAGGCCCCCGTCAGGGCAGACATGATGTTACTTCACCCCCGATTGTGGGTCAAGATTTTAGGAAAAACCGCAGTCCCCTCCCGAGAACTCCTTGACACCGCTCCGGGTTTAAAATATTTTCGTACAATGCGGACGATGGGCTGAGAAGGGAACTCGACCGCATTCCACCTCGGCGGTCCGGCAGGACATGAGAAGGGCCGGGGGCATTTTTTGAACGAAAGGAGATCACAAGGTGAAAATACTGTTTTTCGGACCCAATGGAAGCGGCAAAGGCACACAGGGCGCCATCATCAAAGAAAAATACGGCATCCCTCACATTGAGACCGGTGCGATATTCCGGGACAACATTTCACGGGGGACAGACCTCGGAAAAGAGGCCAAGGCCTACATTGATCGGGGGGAACTCGTACCGGACAGCATCACGATCCCCATGGTACTCAATCGTCTCAAGGAAGATGACTGCAAAAACGGGTGGCTGTTGGACGGGTTTCCCCGCAACCTCACACAGGCACAGGAACTGCATAAGGCCCTCAGCAAAGAAGGGATCAACGTGGACATCGTCATTGAGATGGTTCTGGACCGGCAGATCGCCAAAAACCGCATCATGGGCAGGCGCCTGTGCGTCAACGACAACAACCATCCCAACAACATCTATATCGACGCCATAAAACCGGACGGTGACAAATGCAGGGTCTGTGGCGGTGAGCTCACCGCCCGCTCCGATGATCAGGACGAGGCTGCCATTGATCAACGCCATGACATTTATTATGACACGGTTACCGGCACCCTGGCGGGCTGCTATTATTTCAAGGAGCTTTCAGCCAAAAACAACGGGGTGCCGAAAATCATTGAACTGGACGGAACACCCGGTGTCAAGGAAGTTACGGCTGAACTGATGGCCAAGCTGGAGGGATAAACAACCGGCATTGAATCGCCGCAGAGGCCTTCGACCACCGTCCTGTAATCCGGAAAAAGGGGCTGGAACCGGTCCCCTTCTCCGGTTCCCGGAGCAAGACCGTTAAAAGACAATTCCATCACGGCCCTGGGTAGAGCTGTCAACATGAGACCTTTGAAAATGACCGATTTTGTGCCAAATCAAGTCGAAGATCCCGGACTCTGAGCGGGGAAAGGCGGAAATTATAACAACAGGAATATATTGAATATTTCTAGGATTATAATTTGAGCCTGACGCCGAGTTGGT
>CAYTJI010000006.1:0-15813 GCA_964438065.1 uncultured Desulfobacteraceae bacterium
TGCGCTGTTTTTGATCCCATCTGTTCCTTACTGAACAGATTGACTTCCAACGAACTCAAGTTCGTTTCTCATAGGCTGCCGCAAAGCGGCATATACCAGCTTTGTACGGTTTCATCGTGATTGAACAAAACCTTTTTGTAAAACATATCATTCAAATGGCCCTTGAAGAGGATCTGGGGGCCGGAGACGTGACCTCAGACGCGGTGATTCCCCCTGAAATAAACGGCTGCGCCGTGCTCCTTGCCCGGGAGACACTGGTTTTGGCCGGCATGCCTGTCTTCAAACAGGTCTTTGAAGCGCTGGGATCGACAGTCGCCTTTGAAGAGTATTTCAGCGAAGGATCACTGGTTGAAGCGGAACAGGAGGTCTGCCGGATCGCCGGCTCCCTGAGGCTTATCCTGAAGGCGGAGCGAACCGCCCTGAACTTCCTCCAGCGCATGAGCGGCATTGCCACCCTGACAAGGCGGTACGTGGAAATGGTCGGCGCTTCGGCCCGGATCCTGGACACGAGGAAGACCGTTCCCGGCCACCGGTGGCTGGACAAATACGCCGTCAGAATCGGCGGTGGAACCAACCACCGCTTCGGGCTTTCCGACGGTATCCTTATCAAGGACAATCATATTGCCGTGGCAGGCTCCATTGAGAAGGCCGTACTGCTTGCCAGAGAAAATGCCTCCCATACTTTGAAGGTGGAGGTGGAGGTGGAAGATCTCGAGGGTGTGGACGCGGCCCTGAAGGCCGGGGCGGATATTATTATGCTGGACAACATGGCTCCCCCCATGATCAGGGAGGCCGTCCGAAAGGTACAGGGAAAGGCCCTGCTTGAGGCATCCGGCGGTATCACCCCGGACACGATCCGGGAAGTGGCGAAAACCGGCGTGGATATGATTTCCGTCGGGGCCCTGACCCATTCTGCCAAGGCTGCGGATTTCAGTCTGGAGATTGTAGCCGAGGACGGAGCGATTTGACACCTGAGATGTTGCAGATGGAGGTCCCCTCACACATGCGATCTCCCCATTCCTGGAACCCATGAGCAACGGCCGGACATTTATTATCGGAGATATACACGGCTGCCTGGACATGCTGAAAAGGCTGATGGACCGGATCGCCTTTTCCCCGGGACAGGACTCCCTGATATTTCTGGGGGACTACATCGACCGGGGTCCGGACGCGAAAGGTGTGGTCGATTTTATCCTTGCGCTCGCAGACACTTCCCGGGTGGAATGCCTCAAGGGTAATCATGAGGCCATGCTCCTGGATTTTCTTTCGGGTGGAGACCGCGAAATGTTTCTTATAAACGGCGGGCTGAAAACACTGGAAAGTTATGAGACCCCCGAACGTGGAGACCCGGAAAACCGGATCCCCACGAATCACCGGGCGTTTTTCAACTCCCTGAAATTATACCTTGAACTCGATGCCTACTACGTGGTACATGCAGGCTTTGCGCCGGGGATCCCTATTGAAAACCAAGCCGAAGAAGACATGCTCTGGATCCGGAAACCGTTTATTTACTCGGATTTTGATTTCGGGAAAAAGGTGCTTTTCGGACACACCCCCTTTGATGAACCTCTGGTCATGGAAAACAAGATCGGTCTGGACACCGGCGCCGTGTACGGCAACAAACTCACCTGCCTTGAACTTCCTGAAGAAAGATTCCACTTTGTGGAGGCCTGAATATCGTGATCGGGATCACAGCCACCGTTCCCTGTGAAATCCTTTTTGCCGCCGGCCACAGACCCCTGGATCTCAACAATCTTTTTATTACATCCCCGGATCCCGGCCGGCTCGTCTCCCAGGCAGAGGCTGCAGGGTTTTCCCACAACACCTGTGCCTGGATAAAAGGCATCTATTCGGCCGTTCTCCACCACGGGATCCGGAAAGTTATGGCGGTGACCGGAGGGGACTGCAGCAACACCATTGCCCTTGCAGAACTCCTCATGCGTGAAGGAATTGATGTGATCCCGTTTGAATATCCCCTGAACCGCGAAAGACAGGCCCTGTGGATCCGGATGGACAGGCTCCGGGAGCGGCTGGCAACAACATGGGATGATATTGAAAAGGCCAAAAACAAACTGGATCGTATCCGGAACAAGCTGAAAATCCTTGACCGGTTGACGTGGCGCGAAAACCGTGTTTCCGGCGCGGAAAACCACTTTTATCTTGTGAACAGCTCTGACTTTAACGGCGACCCGGAAAAATTCGAAAATGATCTGGATCACTTTCTTGCTGAGGCTGAAAAAAGGCCTCCCCGTCATGTAGATGTCCGCCTGGGCTATATCGGCGTCCCTCCCGTTTTGACCGGGTTATATGAATTTATTGAATCCCTTGGTGCAGGAGTCGTCTTCAATGAGGTGCAACGCCAGTTCAGCATGCCCTACGGCCAAAGGGATATTGTGAATCAATACCTGGCCTATACATACCCCTATGATATCAACGGAAGGCTCCAAGACATCGCCCGGGCGGTGAAAGAAAGGCAACTGGACGGACTGATCCATTATACCCAAACCTTTTGCTACCGGCAGCTTTACGATATCATTATCAAAAAAGAAGCAGGAATCCCGGTGCTTACGCTGGAAGGAGACCGCCCCGGCCGGATCGACGGCCGCATACGTTTGCGCATCGAGACTTTTGTGGATACGCTGCGGGGGAAAAACCGTACTAACCCCTTTCCATCAACTCCCGGCTCAGGGTCCTGACCAGATGATATGCCGTTCCTTCCCCTTCCGACACATCCGTCACCGGATGCGGGGAGGGAAACAGTTTCCGGGCGATCATCCTCGGATTCAGCCCCTGCGCGGCCAGCTCATCCACCCGGGCCCGCAGTTCAAGCAGAAAAGCCAGTTTTTCCCGAAGCAGCCGGTATCCTTGCTTCTGGACCCCGGTGTGCGCACAGAATATCGTCTCAAAATCAAGCTTAAGCAGGGCCTGCAGACTCTCTATCATCAGGGAGAGATTTTCTTCCCGGAAAGCCACTTGCTGCTTGATGGTCACAAAGACATCTCCGGTGAACAGCCACCCCCGTTCTTCTTCATAAAGCACGATATGGGCGTCGCAGTGACCCGGGGTATCGATGGTTTGGAAACGATGATTCGGTGTCCGGATTTCAGCAGGCATTTTCCGGGCATGGAAGGGGGGTCTCTCTCCCCACAGCTTGAGACGGTACAAAGGAAGTGCCGCCTGTTGCGAAGCCGCATCAAGCGCATCCCTGTGGAGATAGATGGGAACCTGCCGGTTTTCCTGCAGCCAGGCCGCCATGCCGCTGTGGTCCTCGTGCAGGTGGGTGAGGACCACCTGAGCGATTTCATGGCTTTGAAAAAACGGGATGAGATCTTCCGACATGCAGCGGGGGCCCGTGTCCACCAGAAGTCCGTCCACAAGGAACAGGAAAACCGGAAAATTTCTGTCCAGCAACGGGACCTCCCCCTGAGCGCAAATCACGTCTTCATAGGATGACACATTCAACATGAAAAAAGGATCCTTTTCTCCTCGCAAAGAGATCAAAACTGTACAATCTCCATAAATCCGGACCCGCTCTGTCATTGCAGCTTGTTCCGGATACCGGGGCTGTGCACGTGGACTGCAGGCCTTCTCCGCAATCTTTTCCGCACACGCAGCTGCCCTCGCAGGGAAACGAAACGTACCACAAAGTCCCGGAAAATTCAATTCCCCGGAACGGATTCCTGAAACCGGCCGGCACGTCAGCCGGCTATACGCTCATGTGACAAGTCTTTGACCGGATCTGGAGGAATCCGCGGGTTGACGATGTCCCGGATCGCAAAACGCACCCTGTTCCCGGAATTCTCTTGACAACTGTTCTGAACAGGAATATGTTACTTTACATGTATGGAAAACATTTACTCGTCAATCAAATGACCGAAATCAACTGGTGGCGGCACAGCTCTTTTCAGGAGATGGGCCTGCCATAACAGTTCATATTCACTGAGTAACCAACCGCGGGCCGCTCCTGAAAGAACCCGCGGTTTTTTGTTTTTAAGGCCGTGGGTCATGCTGCTCACGGCCTTTTTTTGTTCAGTATGTAGCCGTCCCTTCTTTCAGGACGAATAAGGTGTGATCCATTCGGCCTGATGATGAACATCAGGATTCAACCTTAATGAAACCGTAAAAAGTTCTTATTTAGTGTCCATCCATAAATGAGTCCCGCCATGGCGGGATTTGGCCAAGATCAAGGCGCGCAAATCTTTAGAAATGAGGCGTACTTAAATGTACGCCGCAGTGACTAAAGATGCAGCGCAACACGCATATTGGACTTTTTACGAAGCCGTCAACCTTCCCGGAGGCATGTCTTGAAAACCAGACCTTCTTTTTCCGAATTCAGGCAGATGGCGACACGGGGGAATCTGATCCCTGTCTACGAGTCGTCCCTTGCCGATATTGAAACTCCGGTTTCCGCTTATCTGAAAATCCGTGACAAGTCCTTTTCATATCTCCTGGAAAGCGCAGAAGGAGGCGAAAGATGGGGCCGTTACAGTTTTATCGGGTACTGCCCCCACGTGATCGTACTGGCAAAGGGCCGCGATGTGGAAATCCGGGAAGGGGACAAGGCCACGATATTCAGAGACGTGGAAAACCCGCTTTTTGTCCTGCGGGATCTGAGCCGCCGATTCACACCCGTGACCCCGGAAGATCTGGCTCCGTTTCAGGGGGGACTGGTAGGATATTTCAATTTTGATCTTATCCGCAAATGGGAAAATCTCCCCGGGTTCATCCCTGAAAACAAGGATGTACCGGAGTGCATTTTTGCCGCCTGTCGGCATCTGATTATCTTTGACCATTTCAAGCACCGGATGACACTGGCGGCATTTGCTCACCTGGAAAACGCAAACGACCTGGAAGCGGCCTATCTCCAGACCTGCCGGGAACTGGCAGACATGAAAGCGGAACTTGAAGAGCCGCTTCCGGCCTATTCCGCAAAAAGCGATTTTTCCCTGTCCGAGCTTGAATCGAATTTTAAAAAAGAAGATTTTGAAGACGCGGTGCGTAAGGCCAAGGACTACATCGTTGCCGGGGATATCATCCAGGTGGTTCTTTCTCAACGGTTCTCCGCAGAGATTTCCGGGGAGGACTTTCTCCTTTACCGCAACCTGCGCAGCGTGAACCCGTCTCCCTACATGTTCTACCTCAATTTCGGTGACATAAAGCTGATTGGCGCCTCACCTGAGATCCTGGTGCGACTCACGGACGGCATGATCGAACTCCGGCCCATTGCCGGCACAAGACCAAGGGGTAAGACACGTGAACAGGACCAGGCACTTGAAAGGGAGCTGATGTCGGACCCCAAGGAACGGGCCGAACATATCATGCTGGTGGACCTTGGAAGAAATGATGTGGGCAAGGTTGCGGTTGCAGGCTCAGTAACCGTACCGGATCTCATGGTAGTTGAACGGTACTCCCATGTCATGCATATTGTGTCTTCTGTGGAAGGACGATTGAAACCGGAAATGGACAGTTTCGACCTGTTCATGTCGGCATTTCCGGCGGGCACGGTCTCCGGGGCCCCGAAAATCAGGGCCATGGAAATCATCAGTGAACTGGAACCGACCCCAAGAGGCCCCTACGCAGGGGCCGTCGGCTATTTCGCTTTTAACGGCAATATGGACTTCTGTATCACCATCCGGACGATTGCCGTGATAAAAAATCGACTGTCCATCCAGGTGGGCGCAGGCATTGTGGCGGATTCCTCTCCTGAGGGAGAATATCAGGAAACATTGAGAAAGGCCGGGGCCATGTTCCGGGCCATTGAAAGGGTAAAGGCATAATGATTGTGCTTATTGATAACTATGACTCGTTCACGTACAATCTGGTCCAGATGATTGAAAAAGCGGGTCATGAGGTATGTGTCTTCCGTAACGATAAAATTGATCTGGACGGCATGGAAAAACTGGCACCTTCCCGCTTGGTTGTCTCACCGGGCCCGTGTACGCCGAACGAGGCGGGGATCTCGGTTTCAGCGATTCGGCATTTTGCTCAGCATATGCCCGTCCTGGGCGTGTGCCTCGGCCACCAGTCCATTGCCGCGGCTTTCGGGGGTCGTGTTGTCCGGGCCGACCGGATCATGCACGGGAAAAGCTCACCTGTCTTTCACGATGAGCGAACCCTGTTTCGGGGCCTTCCCAACCCTTTTGAGGCAATCCGTTATCACTCTCTGATTGTGGAAAGAAATTCACTGCCGCAGTGCCTGGAAATAAGCGCCTGGACCGAGCAGGGAGAGATCATGGGCATCCGGCACCGGGATTTTCCGGTGGAAGGCATCCAGTTCCATCCCGAATCGATCCTGACCCGCCACGGCCCTGACATCATAGACCGTTTTCTTTCAATGGAAGGGTAGAGATGCTTGATCCATTCGTCATGCGTTAATCGACGGGTTATATAAGGAGACATTTCACCATGATCAGGGAATCGGTAGGTAGAGTTGTAGCCGGAAAGAATCTCTCACAAGCCGAGATGGAGCAGACCATGGAGAAAATCATGGACGGCGAGGCGACCCCTGCCCAGATCGGGGCCTTCATAACGGCCCTGAGAATGAAGGGGGAAACCGTGGATGAAATTACCGGCGCGGCCAGGGTCATGCGCGCAAAGGCGATAAAAATTCCCCTGAAAAAGGCGTTGACACACAGAGACGGCGGTAATTCCTGTAGTGAAGCCATCCTCGACACGTGTGGCACAGGGGGAGACGGTGTCGGCACCTTCAATGTTTCCACGGCCACGGCCTTTGTCGTTGCAGGGGGCGGTGTCGTTGTTGCCAAGCATGGAAACCGCGCGGTTTCCAGCCGTTGCGGAAGCGCGGATGTGCTTGAGGCACTGGGAGTAAAGCTGGACATCGCCGAGACGGACGTGGCACGATGCATTGGCAAGATAGGCATTGGTTTTCTTTATGCCCCCGTGTTTCACGAAGCCATGAAACATGCCGCCGGGCCCCGGCGGGAAATCGGGATCCGGACCATCTTCAACATCCTGGGGCCCTTGACAAACCCGGCGGGGGCCACCGCACAGGTGCTGGGTGTCTATGATCCGGATCTTACGGAAAAAATGGCGCACGTACTGGGAAGGCTCGGTACGACTGAGGCATTTGTGGTATGCGGAGACGGATCCCTCGACGAGATCAGCATCACCGGGCCGACGCGCCTTTCCCACCTGAAAAACGGGAACGTACGAACATTTGACATCACGCCGGAGCAGTTCGGATTCACCCGCGCCCGTACGGATGCCATTAAAGGAGGGAATGTCAAACAGAACGCAGGGATTCTGAAAAAAATTCTGGAAGGAGAAACCGGTCCGAAACGGGACATGGTTCTTTTGAATGCCGGGGCCGCGTTTGTGGCCGCCGGAAAGGCACCGGATATCAAAGGCGGAATTGAACAGGCCCGGGAATCCCTTGATTCCGGAAAGGCCCGGCAAAGGCTGAATGATCTGGTCCTGTTCACACAAAGCTGTGGCACTGTTGCCCGGTAATCCGGAGAAAAGCCCATGCATTCCCGACTGATCGAAATTCTGCAAGAAAAAAAAGGGGAAGTGGCGAAACTGAAAAAAGCAGGCCTTTCAACCCGGAGCCGTCCCGAAAACATGGAGATACGGGATTTCAAAACCGCCTTGTCTGCTGCAGAAAGGATCAATCTGATCGCCGAGATCAAGTTCGCGTCTCCTTCTGCCGGGCTGATTCGCGAAAAGACGGATCCTGCTGCTATTGGGACCATGTACGAAAAGGCAGGGGCCTCGGCCATCTCCCTTCTGACGGATGAAAAGTTTTTCGGCGGAAATCTGGAACATCTTATTCCCCTTAAAAGCGCGGTCGGGCTCCCCGTACTCAGGAAAGACTTTATTATTGACGAAATCCAGGTGAGAGAGTCGCTGATCTCCGGTGCCGACGCCATATTGCTGATCGTCCGGATCCTGTCCGGCCAGCAGTTGAAGGAACTACTTGCGGCTGCGCGCGAATCCGGCCTGGCCGTGCTTACGGAGATCCACAACCTGGCGGAGCTTGATACCGCCCTGGATTCAGGGGCTGAGATTATCGGGATCAATAACAGAAATCTGGATACATTTGAAGTGGATATCCGGACCACCCTGAAAATCGCCCCCCGCATTCCCGATGATCGCCTTGCCGTCAGTGAGAGCGGCATTTTTACCGGACAAGATATCCATCTCATCAAAAGCCGCGCGGTTCGTGCCGTGCTTGTGGGAACTGCTATCATGAAAAGCGACCATCCGGCGGAAAAAATCCGCGAGCTGGTGAGTGCCGGGAGGGCCTGACATGCTGAAAGTCAAGATCTGTGGTATCACAAACAGGCCGGACGCCGTTGCAGCTGCGGCCTTGGGTGTGGATGCCCTCGGGTTTATCTTCGCAAAAAGTCCCAGACGGATTGAACCGGAAAAGGCTCAGACGATCATCCGGGCCCTTCCGCCTTTCATCACCACCGTAGGCGTATTTGTAAACGAGGACCCGGAAGATATCCGCCGCATCGTTGCTTTTTGCGGGCTGGATATGATTCAGTTCCATGGAGACGAATCCCCTGAAGTCTGCGAGGCCTTCATGCCCCGGGCGATAAAGGCCTTTCAGTTGAGGGATGAGTCAGGTCTTTCACAGATCCATGCTTATGCCGGAAAGGTGCGGGCGGTGGTTTTTGACACGTATTCAAAAGACAAAAGAGGCGGAACGGGCAGAAGCTTTGATTGGACTCTGGCCGTTAAGGGGAAACAGGGAGGGGTCCCGGTGATCCTGTCCGGAGGGCTGGGTCCGGCCAATATCGCCGAGGCCGTTTCAACGGTGCAGCCCTCTGCCGTGGATGTAAACAGCGGGGTGGAAAAAAAGCCCGGGGTCAAGGACCATCATCTGATGAAAACATTCATGGCGATTGTCAGGAATGGATCGTAACAGGCCGACTTCCATCGGCGGAACATTTCCATTGACCCGGGCCGGATTGGAATATTCGGATTGATGCATGACATGCAAGCCCGGCATCCCAATAACTCACTGATATTAAAAATATAACTTCTTTTTTTTGAAAACAGTTTATGCAGGTTTTAGGTGAAATTTTGCACACAATCGGAGGAAAGTCTCTTGATTACCCGACGCTATTACGGTCAATTCGGAGGGGCATATCTGCCAGAGATCCTCGTGGCCACGTTTGATGAACTGGTCCGTGCGTTTGAGGAGACAAAAGCAGACCCCTCATTCTGGCAGGAATATGAGCGGATCATGTCCACCTACTCCTGCAGGCCGACTCCGATCACCTTTGCCGGAAATCTCACCAGGCATTTTGGCGGGGCACGTATTTACATCAAACGGGAAGACCTGAATCACACCGGGGCCCACAAGGCGAACAATGTCATGGGACAGGGTCTTCTGGTCAAACGGATGGGGAAAACCCGTGTGATTGCCGAGACCGGCGCGGGCCAGCACGGTGTGGCCACGGCAACCATGGCGGCCCGGTTCGGTTTCAGGTGTACCATTTATATGGGGGAAGTGGACGTCTGGCGTCAGCGGCCCAATGTGTTCTGGATGAAACGTCTGGGTGCCGAAGTCGTCCCTGTAAAGGAAGGGACCCGCCTTTTAAAAGACGCCATCAACGAGGCATTCCGGGACTGGGTGACCCATATGGACGATACCCACTACGTCCTGGGAACAGCCTGTGGACCGCACCCATTTCCCGAGATGGTGGTTTACCTCCAGTCCATTATCGGGAAAGAGGCCCGGAAGCAACTCCTGGAGACGGAAGGCAAACTCCCGTCGCATGTTTATGCCTGCGTCGGCGGCGGCTCCAATGCCATGGGGATTTTCAGCGGCTTCCTGGATGATCCGGTCGAACTGGTAGGTGTGGAAGCCGGCGGCGAGGGACTTGAGACCGGCCGCCACGCCGCCAGGCTGGCTTCAAAAGACGGCAGTATCGGCGTGGCCCAGGGATACAAAACCTGTTTTCTCCAGAATGCCGATGGACAGATGAAGGAGACCCATAGTGTCGCGGCCGGGCTGGATTATGTGGGAGTGTCTCCGATCCTGGCCTCACTCAGGGAAGAGGGCCGGGTCCGGTTCGAAGCAGCAACCGACCGGGAAGTACTGGATGCAACCGCTCTGACCATCCGGAAAGAAGGTCTGATCCCGGCGCTGGAATCCGCTCATGCCTTTGTGCAGGCGTTCAAGGAGGCGCCCGATCTGCCTCGTGACGATATCATCCTGATCAACCAGTCGGGCCGGGGTGACAAGGACATCTTTACCATTGCCGACGCCTTTGCCGACCCGGAGTGGAAATCCTTTATTCGAAAAAAAGCGGAGGAGTACGGTGCTTGAATCTTATATCCGATCCCGCTTAAGAAAAAAAGATATCCTGCTTATGACGCATCTGGTCCTGGGGTATCCTTCGTTTGATGACTCCTTTGAAATTATCCGGGAAATGGTGGCCTCGGGAGTGGACCTCATAGAACTGCAGGTGCCGTTTTCAGAACCTATTGCGGACGGGCCGGTCATCCTCCGCGCAAATCAGCGGGCCCTGGAACGCGGCGCAACCGTGCAGGAGAGTCTGGAGCTTGCCGAACGGTCCGCGAAAACCTTTGACATCCCTTTTCTGATCATGACCTATTACAATATTCTGTTCAAATACGGGACAGAGCGTTTCGTTCATGAAATGGCGGGCAGAGGATTGCAGGGTGCGATTGTGCCTGATCTGCCCCCGGAGGAAGGAAATGCATACCTCCAGGCCATGGAAGACCACGGCCTGGCCCCGATCCTGATTTTTTCGCCCACCACGACGTCGGAACGGATGGCGTACCTGGCATCCTTTGCCAAAGGGTTTGTATACTGTGTGGCCAGAAAAGGGGTCACGGGTCAGGACACACGGTTTTTCGATGAACTGAGAGACTACCTTTCCCGATGCCGTGAGGCAACCCCCCTTCCCCTGGCACTGGGTTTTGGCGTCAAACAAAAGGAAGATATCGATTTTCTGAAAGGCAAAGCGGATATCGCTGTCATTGGCACTCAAACCATCCGGATCGTTGAAGACCAGGGAATCCCGCAGGCAGGCCGTTTTATCCGTGGACTCCGAGACTGATCACAATATGCGGATTTCTGCTCAGGAAGCCTGAGACCTCTGTAAACCCGGATTCATCGAGATGTTACAGATCCCTTTCGGATCTTCCCCTGACGCAGGAAAAACCTCATTCCCGCAAGGACGCCAGATAAAACGCAAACTTGCGGAAACTCAGGGAAGAAAACCGGTCCAGCACACTGGTCAGTTCCAGGCCGGGGACCAGCACGCGCACAACCGGAATCTCCAGGTCTTCTCCGGTCAAATCCACATAGATGGGCTGATACCCGTTGCGAAGGAGAACCTCTTCAACAACCCCAAGGTCCGTTGACGCATCTCCGGAAGAAAAACAGGGCAGATCTTCGTAGCGAATGGTTCTCAGTCCTTCGGGCGGCATTGCCGAGCCGAACCAGTAGGGATAGGGATACGGGATCTCGGTCATGGCCGAAACCGCAGCCCGCTTTCCATCCAAGTTCGCGGCTGTGCCTTTCAGGATCATCCCGCCCGGACCCTGAATAAAGGCCTTGAAGCAGGGAATGCCGAATTCATGGGTAAGATCCAGAAACTGGATCTGGATTCCCTTCCGGCTCAAGCCCTCCAGGATGTCTCTGATTCCGGGATGTTCCGCGGTGAGCAGGAACCGCCTGTTCTCGCAGTACGGCACCACCTTTTCCGCATCCCTTTCCAGCACCTCCAGAAGCCCGCTCAACCTGGCCTCCTCCATGGTGCGACCAGCCCCCAGGCCGGTTGAGGAAAGACCGGCCGTAAGGCCGGGCTCATCCATATTCGCAAACATGAAAACCATCTGGGCCGGAACCAGCACGGATGAAAAGCCGCGCGGGCCGCGTCTTTCCCCGGCAACCCAGTGTATGACCTGATCTTCGTACGGAACTTCCAGGAGGAATTCATCCGGGGCGACAACCTCATGGGTCTTTTTCAGTTCCGAACACGATCCTTTCACCAGTTTCGATCCGGCCCGATATCCCGGAAGAGCTAATTCATCGGCCCGGCAGAAAGCGCTGTACCGTTCCACGATCTCCATCAGACAGGAGATCCTTGCCTGATGAATATTCAGCCCGCGCCCATAGCTGACCAGTTCTCCCTGCAAGTTCCAGTGGTTTCTTCCCTGTTTCAGGGAGACATCAAGGTGCCAGGGCCTTTCCACGGCATATGGACTGATGGTCGCCTCAGTCCTGGACTCCCACCCCCTGAGAATTCCCAGGAGTTCCAGCTTGCGATTGAGCGCTTTGACCCTTTCCCTCACCTCTCGCCGGTCAGGGGAGACATCCCGCGAGGCCGCCTCGACACCGAAGGCCCCTTTGACACGGACCCTGCGTGACAACCACCCGGCCAGTGTTTCCGGTTCATAAGGGATGAAAAGATCGGAGGCGTCCGGCGGTGGCAAGGGCCTGTGCCAGGTCATGTTTTCTGAAAAAAGCCTGAGCCAGGTTTCATGGGATTCCGGACGGACCGCCTGAAGCCAGCGCAGGTAAATGAGCGGGCTTGTTCGGACCAGGGTCTCCAGGCGGTTTCCGGGTAGCCGTTCGCGGAGCGGCTCGAACTTCGTGAAAACGACCGTGGCTTCAGCGGCCAAGGAACGGAACATCGGTCGGTGTTCTCCTCCGGTCTCGACCAGCGCGATGAGTTCGTCCGGGGCCAGGTCTCCCATCCGTTCCAGAGCGTAACGGCGCAGGAACTGATCATTGGGATGTTCCCGGAGAGCCACGGCCAGGTCCGTGAAGGACAGATTCCCTTCCGGGATGCAGGAAAACCAGCCCACACCCTGACCCGTGCCTTGGCGCGATAGCGTGTAACGGATCATCCGGCCTCCGGGAACGAAATAGATGGACCCGGCCTCTGCGATTGACAAACAGATCGGGGGAGTGTGGAACAGATCTCAGTATAGGAGTCGTGACAATTCATATTCATCTGCCCGGTTTCATTTGGGAGCGGGATCTCCAGGCAAGTATACAAACTGTTTTCAAAAAATGCAGTTATATTTTTAATATCAGTGAGTTATGGGTGTCTTGCATCAGATAATATTTGAAAAAGGCGGCCAAGACCAGGGAATGATTGATTTCTCCCCCTCTGATGAGATCGGGAATCTCCTTCAGAGGCCGGTATAAAACCTCGATATCCTCCATTTCATCGAGCTGCTGTTGTCCGGAATAAACAACATCACGGGCCAGAAAGGTGTAACAGCGGTTATTTTGTATGGCCGGATTGGGAAATACGCTCCCGAGGGGGATCCATTCATCAGACTGATACCCGGTTTCTTCGCGCAACTCCCTCCTGGCGGCTGCTTCCGGTGTATCATGGGCATCCACCAGCCCGCCGGGGATTTCCATTGTCAGATCCCGGATCCCATGACGGTACTGCCGCACTAGAATGACCTCCTCGTGCGGGGTCAGGGCAATCACGTTGACCCACGGCGTTGATTCAAGAATGTAGCAGTCATATGTGAGTCCGGTCCGGGGAGAGCGTGCCCGGTCTGTCCGGAAACTGAAAATGCCGTAGGAATCATTCGGTTTGCTGGAAATGATTTCCCACCGTTTCACTGTCATCTAGTCACTCCTTTCCGTGCCTTGAAAAAACCGGCTGATATCCGACAACGCATGCGTGACCGGCATCTCCGGCAGGCTGTTCAGAAAAATCCGGCCATAACGGGTGTTCAGGATCCTTTTGTCCAGGATGGACAGAATACCCCTGTCTGAACTCTTTCTGATTAATCTCCCGAGCCCCTGCTTGAGGACAATAATCGCTGAAGGCAACTGGTATTCCATAAACGGATTGCCCCCCTGTTCCCGAATGGCGTCAATCCGGGCGGCGACAAGGGGGTCGCCGGGCGAATCAAAGGGAAGCTTGTCAACAATCAGGCAACTCAGCGACTCGCCGGGGACATCCACACCCTGCCAGAAAGAGGCCGTCCCCAGGAGAATGGAATGTACATCCTCCCTGAAATTGTCCAGCAGCACCGACCGGGGGGCATCTCCCTGCCTGTGGATCGTGTAAGGCACCTGGTCTTTCAGCATATGCCACACCAGATTCAGATTGCGGTAACTGGTGAAAAGCACCAGGGCCCGGCCTTTTGTCCGGGTCACGATGTCGGCAATCCGCCGGGCGATTTCAGACCCGAAATCCGTATCTGCGGGGCCGGGCAGGTCTTTCGGGATATACATCAGCGTCCGGGTTTTGAAATCAAAATGAGACGGATAATTACCTTCAAGAGACTCGCCGGGCAGGTTCAACCGCGAACGGATATAATCAAAATTGCCGTTCGTGGAAAGTGTCGCAGAGGTAAAGGCCACCGTGCGGACCTTCTGATACAGCAGGTCTGTCATGGCCTCGGATATATCCAAGGGCGAGGCATGAAGCAAAAGCACTTTTTTCCGCATTTCATACCAGTTCAGCCAGTTAACACCTTCCTTGTGAAGGACGCGGTCGAGCAGATAACCCAGTTCCTCTGCCCGGGCGGCCAGCAGGTGCAGTTCGGCACCCGCTGCCGTTCCGCCCGGGTCTGAGTGATCCGGCAGAGGCGTTTCATCCTGTCCTGCTGTTTCACGGATTTTCCTTAACCCCCGGGCGACCTCCCGCACCGGACCGTCGCGAAGAATGGAAAGCGTTTTCTGATCCAGTCTGCCTTTGGTTTCTCTGTTTTCAAAAATGGCCTTTAACTGTTCAGTTGCCGCCCGAACCTGCTTCAGATCTTTTTTCAACCCCGCCCGAACCGTCTTAGGCAATCCGTTTGTCATTTTTTCCAGGTCCCCGGCCAGATCCATCACCTGCCCGGTGCTGAAGCTCTCACCCAGGTAGGCGGTTCCGATCTCCTCCACCGTGTGGGCTTCATCAAACAGAACAACCTGGGACCTGGGGATAATCTCGCCGAAGCCGGATTTTTTCACCTTCAGGTCTGCAAAAAACAGATGATGATTGACAATGATGATCCTGGACCTGACCGCTCTGCTGCGCAGCCTATTCAGGAAACAGTCTTCCTGAAACATGCAGTTCGGCCCCATACACTGCTCCGACGTGGAAGAAAGCAAATCCCAGACAGGATCATCATCGGCCAGCCATGTAAGTTCCAAACGGTCGCCGGAAGCCGTGCTTTTGACCCAGTCGTCCAGTTGTTTCATGAAATCTGGCGGCTCTGTCTCAAAAAAAGTCGGCCGGGCCGCGTACTGGTGGTATTTATGCAGACAAAGGTAATTTTTCCGCCCTTTCATGAGCAAAGCATCTACCTTGAAACGAACGGCTTTTTCGAGAAGCGGCAGGTCCTTGAAGTAAATCTGTTCCTGAAGATTCTTCGTGCCGGTAGAAATAACGGCCTTCTTACCGCTCAAAATAATGGGAACAAGGTATCCAAACGTCTTTCCCGTGCCTGTTCCCGCTTCAATGACTGCCGGTATTTCTTTTTGAATGGATGCCTGGATCTGGAGGGCCATCTGCAGTTGGGATGGTCGGAACTCGAACCCGTTCAGGGATCGGGCCAGCAGGCCTCCGGGTCCGAGGATATCTTCAACGGTGAGCGAAGACGGAGACATAAGTCCAATATAGTTTTGGCGAATCGGCCCGTCAATGGTCAAAAAGGGGGAATGATGGCAAGGAATTCATGGTTCACCGTACCTGTTTTTGATCGAGTTTCTTGCTCGGGGGAGGCCGCCTGCAGCGCAAACCCGCCTCCGACGAAACCGTCAAATTTGATGAAACCGTAAAAAGCTGGTTTATGCCGCTTTGCGGCAGCCTATGAGAAACGAACTTGAGTTCGTTGGAAGTCAAT
>CAYTJI010000007.1:0-15406 GCA_964438065.1 uncultured Desulfobacteraceae bacterium
AAGCGTCGGGTTTGCCGAAGACCTGCCTGCAGCAGGCAGGTGCATGGCGGCAAGGTCGCAGACATACGACGATACGTCAAGTCCTTTGCAGGATTTAGGTTGTGTCTATCCATAAATGAGTTCCGCCATGGCGCAATTTGGCCGGGATCAAGTCGAAGATCCCGGACTTTGAGCGGGGGCGTGCGAAAAAAATAACCGCCCCGATTAAATACGCAGCGCTGTCACTATGGTGAATTTAACGGGACAGGCATCTGGTTGATATTCCGAGAATTATTTTTTTGCACAACGCGGATATTGGACAAAATGGCCATTTATGGGCCATTTATGGATGGACACGAGGTTACATCCTTTCCTCCTCTTTTGTATGGGTTCCTGGTAACAGAAACAGTATTAGAAGAGGATTAGGGGTTTTATTACTTTTTCCATCTCTTCTATTGCCTGGTTGATCTGGTCGAGTGTATAGGTTTTGGAAGAGAGACGGTCAAATGGGAAACGGCCCTGCATATAGAACTCGACAAGGCGAGGTATGTAGATGTCCGGGTTTGAATCCCCTTCTATGACACCGGTGATTGTCTTTTCAAGGAGAACGTTAAAGTAGTCAAGCTTCATTTCTGTGCCTGCCGGAGCGGCCCCGACTACAGCCGCCACGCCTCCCGGGTGCAGACCATCTACCTGCTGACGCAATACTTCCGGCCGTCCACTACACTCCGCAGCATAATCTGATCCACCGTGGGTAATCCGCTGAATCTCGTCAACGACATTGACTTTGGTTGCGTTAAGTGTATGTGTGGCCCCCAGCTCACCGGCCAGGTTTAATCTCTCTTCTATGACGTCCACCGCAATGATCACATCACATCCTGACAGGCGGGCTGCCATCACAGCGCTCAGACCAACCCCGCCGCAACCGGAGATGACAATGCAGGAGCCCGGTTCAGGTTTCAACTTATTCAAAACCGCCCCGCTTCCGGTGATGACCCCACAACCCAAAGGGGCTAATTTCTGCAAGGGGGCCTGTTTCGGCACCTTCACTACATTTCTTTCGGTGGCAACAGCATATTCGGCAAAGGACGATTGACAGAAGTATGAACTGATCTCCTGGCCGTCTTTCCCGAGCCGTTTGGTCCCGTCCAGCATCATGCCGCCGAAGGCATAAGGCATCATGTTATAACAGGCAAACGGCTTCCCGTTGATACAGGGTGCACAGTGCCCGCAGGAAGGATAGGTCAGCACAACATGATCACCGGGCGCAACCTTCGTCACACAAGGCCCGACCTTCTCTACGATCCCAGAACCCTCATGTCCCAAGACTACCGGCATGGGGGTTGGGATAGATCCATCCCAGGAAGCGATGTCGGTGTGGCAAACACTGGCAGAGGCCACCTTTACCAAAACTTCGCCAGCCTTAGGCTCATCTAATTCCACCATCTCCACCTGAAATGGTCCCTTGACTTCATAAACTACCGCCGCTTTAATTTTCATTTCAAGACCTCCTATGATGTTTGTTTACCCCGATAAAAGTGTTGAGTTGATTTAAGTTGAACCTAAATCCTGCAAGCGTCGGGTTTGCCGAAGACCTGCCTGCAGCAGGCAGGTGCATGGCGGCAAGGGCGCAGACGTACGACGATACGTCAAGTCCTTTGCAGGATTTAGGTATCCTGAATATCCTGTGGAACCTGTCTGATATACGGTCTTTTTCAAAGGTCTCCAAACAGGATGACATTTCAGACGGGATTGTCGGGTTTTTCTGAATTTTTCTCAGTCTCCGACGGAAACCGTCTGAATTTTTGGTAAACGAGAATTCGAAGAAGCCTAAAAGCCGCCGGGAGGTATTCCTCCGGCGGCTTTTTTTATTTGGGAACGTTCTTTTTCCCGGACAGACGGAGGAAGAACGGGGAATTTTGTTTGGATCTGTTCTTTTCCGCTTTTTTCTGAGCAATGTAGATCTTTTTCCTGAGATGGTTGAGCTGTGCCAGGGTGTTGACACGGCTTTCCATACTGCTTTTCAGCATCTTGAAGAGCTCGAGGATGACGTCGTCCCGTTGATCCCGGGTTTTTGACAGTTCGTTCAGCCTTCGGGCCATGTGATCCACGGTGTTTTCCAGCAGGCTGATCCGCTGTCCCATGATCCGCAGTTCTTTTTCAGCCTGTTCGGAAATTCCCGCGGCCTGCGCGGGTGCGGACGCGCCGCCGGCGCTGTCCGTTTCCGGTGCTTCAAAAGGTTCGGCGGAGAAGATCCCCCCCGCTTCCCTGGCCCTGATCACATTCTCGACGATTTTTTTGTCAACGGTCTTGCGGGTGTCCGCGTAGGCGTAGACGAGCGCCGTGTCGCACAGGATGTTGATCAGCCGGGGAATGCCGCCGGAGTATTTGAAGATGACTTCAATAGCGCTTTTCCGGAAAATATTCTGCCTGGGCGCACCCGCGACCTTCAACCGGTGCCGGATGTACCGGAAGGTTTCCTCCCGGTTGAGGGGGCCGAGATGACAGTGCACAGTCACGCGCTGCGCGAACTGTTCCAGGTCCCTGCGCTGGAGCTTGTACTTCAGTTCGGGCTGCCCGACCAGGATCATCTGAATCAGGTAATGTTTTTCCGCTTCGAGGTTGGAGATCATCCGGATCTCTTCCATGGCTTCAGGAGTCAGGTTCTGGGCCTCGTCGATGATCAGGACGACTCTCTTCTGCCGGGCGAACTGTTTGAGAAGGAATTCGTGGAAAAGATCCAGCATCCCGACCTTGTCCATGCCCTCGACATCCAGTTCGAATTCCTGGCAGATCATTTTGGTGAAATTCCTGAGCGGGGCGAAGGTGTTGTTGATGAGCCCGATCTGGATGTCCTGCTTGATCTTGTGAAGGAAAAAATTGATGAGCGTGGTCTTGCCGGATCCGATCTCGCCGGTGATGATCACGAACCCCTTGTTTTCCGCGATGGCATATTCCAGGTGAGTGTAGGCGTTGTCATGGCCCTGGCTCATGAACAGGTATTCCGGGTCGGGGTGAAGGTCGAAGGGCTTTTCCTTCAGATTGTAAAAGGATTCATACATGAGATGGGGCCCTGATGTTCAGTGTAAACCGGTGCGCCCTTGCCGCCTTGCACCTGCCTGTTGCGGCCGGACGGCAGTGCAAAAGTGATCGCTCTTCAAGGGTCCCGATCTACTGCCTCCTCTTGTTCAGAAGCGTGCCCAGGACCGGTTTGTCCTTGAGCAGTTCCATGGCCCGTTTCACGTCGTCTGCGGGTGTCCTTTCCGACTCAACCACCAGAAGAATGCCGTCGACAAAACGGGAAAGCACCATAGGATCCGGACAGGTCAGCAGCGACGGGCTGTCATAGATGATCACTCTGTCACCGGAGTACCGGTTTTTCAGTTCCTGTGCCAGGGTCGCCATCCTGGCGGAACCGAGAAGCTCGGCCGAGTTGGGGACGGGATTCCCTGCCGGCAGTATCGTAAGCTTTTCAATGCCGGGGTTGAACAGGAGATCGGGGATTTCCGCGTTCTTCATCAGGTAATCGGAAAGTCCCCTGCCCCGGTCGACACCCAGGAAATCGCAGGAAAAATCGCAGTGCCGTTCCAGGGGATGCCGCAGGTCCGCGTCCACCAGAAGGACCGTCCGGTTCAGCTCCTGCGCGATGCTGATGGCGAGATTGATGGCCGTGAAGGTTTTCCCTTCCCCCGGGATCACGCTCGTCACCAGGAGGCTGTTCCCTCCGATTTCTTTGAGCCTGTTCAGGATCTGGGTGCGGAGGATCTTCAACTGGTCCGTCATCCGGTCTTCGTGAAACAGGGAAATCACCTTGTTCTTTCTCAGGACCCGGGGATCGATCGGGATGACCTTTGTCCGGGTGTAGGTGATCTGAATTTCCCCGTCGTCCTGCAGGGCGGGAGTGCTGCCGGCAACGGAGGTCTCACCCGTCGTCTGTTCGGCGGGGCCGTTTCTGCTCTGTCTGGCCATTCTTGCTTTTTCCAGGGCTTTTTTCAGCTTGCTCATGTCGGATACCTTTGCGTTGGCAGGTTGGATGTTTACAGAATCATCAGCCGCCTCTCGATCTTGATCCACGCGATATCAAGAGGCATGACGAACAGGTGGATAATCACCAGCGCCAGGACAAGGACGCCGGCTGAAACAGCGATCCACAGCCATGTCTTTTTGCGTTTCGCCGCCTTTTCTTCGTCCGTTTCGATCAGGGAGATGGTGGAGAAGACCGGAAGGCCCGTGATGTCCGCGAGCTCGTCCGCGGTCTTGACCGAAGAATCCATGGATTCGTGGACCGCGACAATGCCTGTGCCCGCGCCCAGCGCGAGCACAAAGCCGATCAGAATGATGGCGATCCGGTTGGGTTTGTAGGGCTTTTCGGGGAACTGGGCCGGGTCGATGATGGTAAAACGTTCGCCCCGTTGCGACTCTTCCATCCCCTGGGCGATGCGGGCCTCCATGAGTTTGTTCATGACCTCATTGTATTTGAGCTTGGCGCTCTCAAGGTCGCTGATCATGTCGTTGTAGTCTTTTTCCACGGCAGGCGTTTTTTCAATAGCCGCCAGGTAGGAGTCTATTTTCTCTTTGATCTGCTTTGCCTGCCGGGTGTAGGACCTGATGTCGGATTCCGTGGTGGCGATCTGGGTCTTCAGGTTGATGTAGGCGGGATTGTCCGGCGACTCTTCGGAAACCTCCAGGGATGTTTTGTCGGCGTGGAGCTTTTCAACCTCTTTTGAAAGGAGGTCCACCTCCTTTGACAGCCTGATCACATCCGGGTGTCTGGGCCCCAGCCGGCCCTTCATTGCGGCCAGTTGTCCTTTCAGGTCACTGAGCCTGCGCACCTTCGCAATCGCGTCATCCGTCTCACCGGTCCGGGCCTCGAGCTTCGCGATTTCTTTCTTGAGCCTTTTGATATCCGGATGCTTGTCGGACAGGGTGGACTGAAGGGTGATCAGCTCCAGCCGCAGGGCCTTCAGCCGTTCTTTCGGGTGCTCGACCATTTTACCATCTTCGGTCACGATCGGGTTCAGCGGTTCGACCGTGGCGATCTGGCCGGTGAGGTAGATTTTCCTTTCCTGCAGCGAACGGATCTGGGCCTCGACCTGGTCGAGCTGACTCTCCAGCCTGGCCACGGACTGGAGATTGATGGCCGTGTTTTCGGGCAGGGCGCCGGCATGTTCCTCTTTGAACCTGCTGATCCGGTTCTGTATATCGTCAATCTGTTTTTTCAGCGCGTCCCGTTCCTGCTGCAGAAACGCGGTGGTCTCGGAGGCCTGTTCTTCCCGGGTCTTGAGGTTCTGTTCCATGTAAATGGAGGCCAGGGTGTTGGCGACCTTCTGCACGGTGGAGGGGTCCTTGCCCTCATAGGAAAGGCTGAAGGCAATGGTGGCCGAGGTTGGCCTGCCGGTCCGGGTGTCGATAACGTCCGCGCTGATGGTTTCAAGATCAATGTCGTCGCGCATCTCATCAATGATTTCCTCGGTTGTATACCGGTCCCGCATGTCCGGGTACAGGTTGAACCGGTCGATGATCTCCATGAGCCTGGACCGGCTCATGACCCGCTGGGTGATCATCTGCAGGCGCTGCTCCACATACCCCGTGACGGATGACTGGACATATTCTTGGGGAATCTGCTGTGTTTCTATCAGAATTGTGGATTGGGAGCGGTAAATGGGGGGGAGAACGAAGGCAATGATGACACCCAAAACAAAGATGCTCAGCACGGTGATCAGAAACGCCTTCTTGCCTCTCCGGACGATTCCCTTCAGGTCCTTTATCTGTGTCTGCTGTTCTGCCATTTTATTCCATTCCTTTTGATTTTGATGACTCTTGCGAATCCGTCGGAATTTGCCGTCGAACCGTTCCGGCAGGGGTATCCGCCCTGTCCGGGAACATGTTTCATCGCGCCGGATGCGGATTCGGATGCCTGGCTTGCAGGCGACCGGATTTTATCGCTGCCACTTCATGGGGTACCGGAAGCGCAGGCCGACCCACACCCGGTTGCGATCCGTAGTCTTGTTGCTCGAAAGCTGCTTGTCCTTGGACTCTGAATACCGGTATCCCACTTCCACGGAATAGTCCCGGGTCAGGCGGTACGCCAGCACCGGGGAGACATTGAAATACCGTTCATCCCGGTCGTTGTATTTTCCCTCGGACTTTGTCACATAGAAACTGCCGGAAAACCGGAACCGCAGGCGCTCGGTGATCCGGCGGTCGGTGTTGAAGTAGGCCTTGTAGACCTCGATCGGCTCGCCGTAGGAGCTGTAGCTGAGGTCCTGGTCATAGCCGATGGTCGCTGAAAAGGTCTCTCCTGTTTTGCTGATGCCGACATCCGCGACCCCGGAAAAGTTGCTGTCCTTTTCATCGACCGGGGTGTACATGACGAAGTATTCCGGTTCTCCGGTGATCGGATTGATGATCACCATGTACCGGGGGTTGACGTAGCTGTAACTGGTTTTCGTGTAACGTACACCCGCATAGGCCGTCAGGGACAGGGTCTCGCTGAACGCGTGCATCAAGCCGAAGGAAAGGCCGTAGTTGTCGGTACTGGTCGCCTGTGAATCCATCCAGGCGTAGTATGGCTGGATGGTGATCATATCCAGTTGATTGTTCAGCAGGTAGTTGAAAGAGGCGCTGATGCTGTCCACGTTGTAGTCGACATTCCCCTCCCAGTCGTATTCTGTTTTGGTGTAGTTGTAGTTCAGTCCGGCATCCCATTTTTCCGTCAACTTGTACGTGGCGCTCATGCCGCCGGTGTACCGTTTTCTGTCCTGCCGGGTGTTGCCTGTCAGGCCGGTTTCAAAAAGCTCGGATTCAAGGGTTGTGTCTTTGCGATAGGCGCCGTTCCCCGAGACCGAAAGCCGTTCCGTCAGTTGGAACGTGCCGTTCACATCGTAATGCTGGTCTTCCGTGTTCAGACAGGTTTCATCTCTGTATCGATAGATCTCGGCAGCGAGGTTGGATTCCAGGTCGAGCACTTCAGTCCTGTAATTCAGCCTGAACGCGGGTTTTATCTTCGCCAGATAATCCGATTTCTTGTATCTCCGCGTGTAGGCCACGTTGTCATCGTATTCCCCCCTGACAAAAAGAGAAGGCTCGACGGCTACTTCCGCCGCCGTTACAGTGATGGGAAAGGCCAGCAGCAGAAGGGCCATGCAGAAAGTTCTGAAATGTTCGGTTCCCAATGTTCGGTTCTCATCCCTGACGAAGTTTTGAAACGTCGCGTTCAGCAACCCGGATATGCATCATCCGCAGGCGGCATCCCTTTCACGGAACCACGATCACATCCCCCCGCTGAAGAAGGATGTTCTGCTGGAGGTTCTCGCCCTTTTCCACCTGCTTGTAGTTAAACCCGATCTTTACCGTTTGTTTGCCCTGCTGGCGAAGGATCAGGATCCTGCCGGGGGAAGCGAAGGGGTTGAGCCCGCCCGCCATGGCAAGCACCTGCATGACATTCGTCTCCATGGATATGGGGAATTCCCCGGGTTTGTTGACCTTTCCGATGACGTATGCCTTCATGCTGTTGATCTGGAAGAGCAGGACCGTGACCGTGGCATCCGGAATGTATTCGGAAAGCTTTTCGGCAACGGTTTTTCTCAGATCCTTCACGGTCAGACCGGTTACATCAACGTCTCCGATAAGCGGGAAGGATATGACACCGTCCGGGGGCACCACGACCTGCCTGCTCAGGGTTTCATCCTTCCACACGGAGATTTCAAGAATGTCTCCGGGGCCGATTTTGTAGGTGCTGTCTCCGGCCAGGGCGATGGTGTTTGAAAAAGCCACTGTCATGAACATCAGCGCGAAGATAATCTTGTTTTTCACGGGTTTCTCCTTGCGTGTGATCTGCCGGTCCATGGGTTGGCGCCCGGCGGGCGGGAACTGAAGATCAACACGGGTTTGTTGGGTTGTTGATGATTGCCTTGGGTGACTCAACGAGACGCCGACCGGATACACCGCGGGGTGTCATCCGCCGTGTATGTCTGCAAACATTATGCCAGAGAAAAGAATTGATGTGAAAAGTCATTATATCGGTTACTTGCAACAATACAGGAAAAAAGTCAAGACAGAATCACGCCGGAATAATGACACCTAAATCCTGCAAGCGTCGCGTTTGCCGAAAATACCGGAGGATCAAAGCGAATGCAGCGCCTCTTTTGCGTCATCTTTTCCCGGAAACGCCTTTTTGCTGCCAATGGCCGCTTCGAGGTATTTCCGGGCCTTGTCTTTTTCCCCCAGTTTGAGATAGATCATGCCCAGGTGGTAACTGAATACGGGAATGTCTTTGACTTTTTCCTCAACGTCTGCCAGGGCGAACCTGGCTTTCTCGAAGTCTCCCCGCCGATAACAGATCCACGCCTGTGTGTCCAGGACATTGGGATCCTTTTTGTATTTCCGGAGGAGCGGCTTGATCAATGCTTCCGCCTTTTTCAGGTTCTCCGGCGTGGGTTCGTATTGGGCATAATAAAAGGCCAGGTTGTTGGCCGCCACCGCTGTGTCGGGATTTTTTTTCAGGATCTCTTCATACAGGGCTTTGGCTTTACGGACATCCGGTTTCTGTTCATAAAGCCGTGCCAGCAGCAGCGCGATGCGGAGATCATCCGGTTTCTTCTCCCTGATTTTTCCGTAATTCGCGATCGCCTGGTCGATCGAGCCCGTGGACTGTTCCAGCCGGGCCAGCCCCGTAAGGGCCGGGATGCTGTCCGGGTTCTTGTCCAGGGCCAGCATGAAATTCTTCCGGGCGTTTTCATAGTCCTTCCGGGACGCGCAGAGTTTTCCCAGAAGGGCATAATAATCCGCGTTGTCCGGGCTTTTCCTGATCTGCCGTTCACACCTGCGGATCGCTCCGGCCGGGTCCTTTTCCATGACCCGCATGTTGACGATCTGCTGGAGGGCCGGTTCGAAATCTGGGTCCCGTGCCAGGGCCTTTTCAAAAAAGCCCTCAGCGGCCTTTGTTTTCTTTTCCACGAGATTCAGGATGCCCATCCGGTACAGCGCGTCCGGTGAATCGGGCCTGAGTTTAATCAGCCGTGCGGTATAGTCCCGCAGCCCGTCAATATCCTTCCGGACCAGGGCGATGTCGGTCAGGGCCTTCAGCACGCTGAAATTGTCCGGCTCCTTTTCGAGGACCTTTTCAAGCTGCTGCCGGGCGGCGTCGATCTTGCCTTTTCTCCGGTAGATGTCCGCCAGGGCCAGCCGGGCCTGTGTGACATCCGGTTTCTGCTCCAGGAGTTTCTCATAGGTCTGCCGCGCCAGCAGGGGTTCATTGTTGAACAGATGGGACCGGGCCAGATTCAGGGAGGCGTGGACATTGCCGGGTTCCTCATTGAGCACGGCCCGGTATTCCCCGATCGCGCCCGTGTAGTCCTGCCGGTTTGCCAGGATATCTCCCTTGATGGTGTGCGCCTTGACATCTCCGGGGTTTTCCTTGAGGACCTCTTCGGCCAGTGCGAGGGCCGCGTCATAATTTTTCTGGTCCATGCGGATACTGGCCTTGAGGAGTTTGGCCCGCAGATAGTCCGGACCCGTTTTTACTTGCCTCATGAACCGGTCCAGTACGGCAACGGCCTTTTCAGGTTCTTTTTTGCCGAGATAACAGCCTGCCATCATCTGGTAGGCAGTGTACTTTTCAGGCAGGTCCGCCATGGTTTTTTTCAGGGTTTCGATCATCTTGTCTTCCTGATTCCGGCCCGAGTAGAAGCGGGCAAGGGCGGTCCGGTATTTTTCTTCCTCAGGATGGGCGGTTGTCAGGTCGGTCAGGATCTTTTCCGCCGATCCCGCCTGCCCGTTGCGTGTGTCATACATGGCGAGCAACAGTTTGAAGTCTTCATTGCCCGGGTTTTGACGGATCAGCGTCTGGTATTGCTCCTCGGCACCGCTCAGGTTGTGATCCCGTTCCAGGATTTCCGCCAGCATCAGGCGGGCGACCTTGTTCTTTTCATCCTGCTTCAGCAGATCGCGAAGCGCCTTGATCGCGCCCTGTGTGTCCTTTTGCGTGAGCCTGGATTTTGCCAGTCCAATGTAGGGCCTGAAATTCTTCGGGTCTTTCTTTATCAGGGAGGTCAGAATCGTCTCTGCTTCCTGCGTTTTCCCCTCGGCAATCAGGCAGTTGGCCTTCAGCATCAGGGCCCCTTCATTGTCCGGATGTTTGCTCAGGACTTGCTCCGCCTTTTCCCGGGCCTGCTCCGTCTGTCCGGCTGCGGCAAACAGATTGCCCAGGGCGACCTGCGCATCATACAGCCCCGGCTCCAGTTTTACCGCCTTGTTCAGATAGCCGAATGCCTGTCGCCAGTTCTTTTCTTTGAGTTCATTCATGCCCAGCATGTAGTAGGCCTTGGCGAATTTCGGGTCGATCTGCAGTGCATTCTTGAACTCCAGACGGGCCTTGACATAATCTCCTTTCTCGTAAAGGGCCTTGCCCTTGTTGTAAAATTTCATTTTTCTTTCTTCCGGCCCGCCGCAGGACAGGATGGAGAAAGACAGAATGACAATGAGAAAAGGAAGCAGTCTTCTGCATGGCATGGGGGATTCTCCTTAAAATGTTTCACCTAAATCCTGCAAAACTATTTTCAAAAAGGAAGTTAGGCTTTTAATATCAGCAAGTTATGGCAAGGACTTGAAGTATCGTCGTACGTCTGCGCCCTTGCCGCCTTGCACCTGTCTGCGTGCCTGCCTGTCCCGTCCGGACGGCAGACAGGCTACGCACGGCAGGCAAGTGATCCCGCAGATTGATGCGGGGATTGCGCAAAAAGGCCGTTTATGGATGGAAACTGGCTACAGAACATGAAAGAAAAGGACGGATTCCGGGCATGAGCGGCCCGGACAGCGGATGGTCCGAGTGCGAAACGAGAGGACGGAAATCACCGATCATCCGCCACAGGGGATTCACTCCTTCAGTAGGGCACGGGCGATCTCCAGGTCGTAGGCCTGGTTGGGGTTGAAATCGTTTTTCTGTTCATACATGGCCTGGGCCTGTTTGATCGCTTCATAAGGGATCCAGCCATGGTCTTCCCACAGTTGGGGATCGTCGGCATTCCAGAGCCTGAAACAGACGTTTCCCGCTTCTTCGCGCACGTACATCCGTACTTTTTTGTTTTGTGGAAACGGGTAATAGTATTTCCCCCGATCATCCTTCATGGGTTTTTCTCCTCTAATCGATTTTGACCGATTTTTCAGACAAGGCCTTAAACGGGCATTGCCCTCACGGATGCCGTGGACGTCACGGATACAGGCCGGTTTTTCAATCCGGCACCTCCACGGCCGCGCACCTTCAGCCGTTCACAAAAAAGGGGTCGCCGGTTTCGGCTACCCCCTTGAAATTACTGTGGCGGAAGTGCATGGGAATCGAACCCACCTGCCGAGGTTTTAGCCCGGCACACCGGATTTGAAGTCCGGGAGCCCCACCAGTGAGCTTTCCACTTCCGAATGTAATTGAGTATTGTGATCTTATTTTATTCATGCAATGCATTTTGTCAATAGCCTGATGAGTAGACGTCAGGGAAACGTCAAATTCAGATGGAATCCGGGCTATAAAATCCCCCTCAATCCCCCTTTTCAAAAGGGGGAAGACGTCGGAATGCCCTGACTTATTGAGAAGTTACTTTAATTACTTGGTCCTGGAATAGGCATTCGTAGCTTCAGGGTCGCTTTTCTACGGTTACCATTATCTCAATCGAAATTGATCATGATAGATGTTCAATTATGATCCTCAAAACCCTGCGAATAGGCTCTGCTGCTCCCCACAAAAGTTGGTCACCTACTGTAAATGCAGTGATATATTCAGGTCCTATGCGCATTTTTCGGAGTCTGCCAACAGGAATGGTCAGGGTCCCGTTAACCGCGGCCGGGGTTAGAGATCGAAGGGTTGATTCCCGGTCATTTGGGATTAGTACCACCCAATTGTTTCCCTCTTGTATTATCTCAGAAATCTCGTCAAGAGGCATATCTTTGTTTAGTTTAATGGTCAGTCCTTGACTGTGGCAGCGCATAGCACCCACACGAACACACAGCCCATCCACGGGAATTGGTTTTTCTGTTTTCAGGATTTTGTTGGTTTCCACGTGGCCTTTCCATTCCTCTCTGGTCTGGCCCGATTCCATTTGAGAATCAATCCAGGGAATAAGGCTGCCTGCAAGGGGGGCTGCAAAATTTTCAGCAGGGAAGGTATCTCTCCTCAGTTCACCGGTTATCCTGTCATCAATGGCTATCGCTGTGGATGCGGGGTCATCGAGCAAGGCCCTTGAGGCATCACCAAGGACTTGCATCTGGGCAATCAGCTCTTTCATGTGTTTGGCTCCCCCTCCAGAGGCGGCCTGGTAAGTCATGGAAGAGATCCACTCAATATGACCGGAAGCAAAAAGACCTGAAAGTGCCATAAGCATTAGACTGACAGTGCAGTTTCCCCCCACGTAGGTACTTATACCCGAAGACAATCCCTGGTCAATTACGGATCTGTTTACGGGATCTAAAACGATAATGCTCTCATCGTCCATTCTGAGGGTGGATGCCGAATCAATCCAATATCCGTTCCAGCCTTGTTTGCGTAATTCAGGATAGACTTTTTTAGTGTAGTCACCGCCCTGACAGGTCAAAACTATATTTAGTGATGAGAGGAACTCGATGTCATATGCATCCTTCAGTGGTTGCGTGTCGAGTCCTACATCAGGGCTTTTTCCGCCGATATTTGACGTTGTAAAAAAAACCGGCTCAAAGCCCTTAAAGTCCTGTTCTTCTCTCATACGTCCCATAAGAACCGAGCCAACCATACCTCGCCACCCAACAAAACCTATTCGCAACATGATTTCCCCCAAAAAATTGTTTTTTTTGACAGGATTAACCCCGCGTACCGCGGGGCAGGCATGGAATTACATGACTTTTTTCTTCTCAATAACTACAACTACTGCTTAAAAGGTCCGGTATGCAGATTATCCTGTTATTTCAGTCAAGGGTTTAAACCTCCCACCATCTGTCCCAGGGCCTCGGAGACTGAATCGTGACAGACCAGATCGGCCTCTGCATCAAGGGGCGTTTCGTCTCGATTGATGATAAGCAGCCTGGCATCCTTTTGAACAGCGTGTACGGGCACAGAAGCAGCAGGATAGACCACCAAGGAAGAACCCAGAACAATACAGAGGTCACATTCGCGGGCATACATAAGCGCATCCGCCATTTTATCCTCGGGCATAGCCTGGCCAAAGGAGATGGTGTCGGGTTTCAGAATACCTGCGCACTCGTCACAATAGGGTACTTTCACCCCCGAATTCAAGCGTTCCTGTATGTCATCCCGATCATATTTTTTCCCGCAACTGAGGCAGGAAACTGAAAATGCTGTGCCGTGGATCTCAATAATTTTCTCCGGTGAATTTCCAGCCTTGTGGTGCAGATTGTCTATGTTCTGAGTGACAATGGCCAGAAGTTTTCCGCTCTTTTCAATGGCCCTGATAGCGAGATGGGCACGGTTTGGGACAGCATCTTTCATTGTATTATAGAATTCAGTGCTCATCTCCCAGTATTTTTCCCTGGCCTTTTCACTGGAAATAAATTTGTCAAAGTAAAAATCTGAAGGATCATATTTACTCCAGACACCCCCGGGGCTCCTGAAGTCAGGAATGCCGGATTCTGTGCTCATACCTGCACCGCTGAATATCAATATCTTTTTGGCTTCCTTTATTATCTGTGCACCTTTTGCGATCAAATTGTCCATACCGCTTTTCCACTTTCAAGCCTTATTGCATTTGGTCTTCATCACTCTCTCATCAGCCAAGGGCAAAAACCGTGATCGCCTCGTAAAAGCACACCTGCCCAAAACGAAGGAAATTTCATCATATGATCGGGAGTTCTGTATTTTAATTAATACGTGGTTATCTCAAATTCCGGCGGGTCCATCATATGTTTTTTTACCGAGCAGAGGTCCATGGACCGGATAACCGCCTTCTGATACTTTTCGTCAAACCCTTCTGGTAATCCCAAATTGATGGACATTTTTGAATACCTCTTTTTATCTTCATCCCAGTCGCATTCCATGCTCAATGACATTCCATCCAGAGGGATATTGCGGCTCTGGCAAAAGCTCAGCGCGTAAATACCCGCACAGGTCGCAATCGATGCTAAGAACAACTGAAATGGTTCTGGCGCCGATTCATCACCCCCATTCGATACTGCCTGATCAGTATTGATCATAATTTCTCCGATTTGTGCATCAACCTTCTTTCCGCCAGGAAAGCTCACTTCAACAAGCGATCTTTTCATAACAACATGTCCTTTCTTCTCTTTAGTTCATTTTAACTGGGCAATATTTACGTAAATGTCACATCCTGCTGTGTAGCAGTCACTATTCCCTTAATAATTTCAGGGCGGTTGCTCGATCCCTCTCCCCATTGGGTTGATAAACGATGGTGCAATGATTAATCACACCAAAGCACCAGCTCTGCTGGTGCAAACCTAATAGGCTCTGTCGATCAACCGTGATAATATCTCCTTTTCAAGGGCTCCAATGGAGTACGTTTGGAGTACGTTGGAAAGGAGGAGGTAATGAGAAACTAACAAAGCCTATCACATGAAAAATGGGAGTGTAAATGCCATATCGTTTTGTGTCAATATTTATTGTGGCTGATTATGGTATAGTCTAAAATTTGGAAACCTTTATCCCTACGCTACTTGAGGAATTCGGACATTTTTCAGCATCATCATAAATCAGTATTGCACTCAGGACGGGTAGGGCATGTTGCTGACTAAATTGACAACCTCTTTCCCCACCTTTTCATTATTTTTGAGATAGCAGATGTGGGCACGGGTGTCCGAAGTTCGGGGTCTTAATGGTATGAGGGAGCGCTGCTTTTTCAAGTACTATCTTAAGCAAGACTTCAAGGTTTTAGTCATTGAGCAGAAATAGCGGCGCTGTCATCAGATTAGGACTCAGTTTCTTTTTTACCGCCTTCCTTGCGCCAGTCAATGCCCTTTATCTCGAGATGTCTCATCAAGACAGTGACGACATAGTTACTTAATGACCTGTTTTCTTTTTGGGCAAGCTTCAGGATGGCATCCTTAATTGAGGGGTCGATTTTAAAAGAAAGTGTCTCTTTCATGACTGCAATTATACTGAAACGTTCCGATAAGTAAAGTACAAAAAAGGATTTTATGAACAAGGTAAGTAATAATAAGTAATTATATTACTAATAATTACTGCTAATTAGCAACTAACTAAACGTGTTACTAAAAGGCTCTGACAAAAGTTGTGTGGCGATTAAGACGAGGCTGTCGCGCATAGGAAATGAAAAATCAGTAACTCAATTTCCTTAATCTTGGAGAAAATTCATAGTTTTCGTTCAGACACTATTTACAATCCCTCTATCAAATCAAAAGGGTTTTTGCCTTACGAAGCAGTGTATGGGTTATTGGTTTATCATGGTGGGCGGTGGGGGATTTGAACCCCCGGCTT
>CAYTJI010000008.1:0-14555 GCA_964438065.1 uncultured Desulfobacteraceae bacterium
ACCTGCCTGCTGCAGGCAGGTCTTCTGCAAACTCGACGCTTGCAGGATTTAGGTTCAAAGGTATCTTAATTTTCCGATATTAAAGGGTAGTTTATGTGCCGGAAAAATTCGGAAAGCCGTTTCCGTCTTGAGGCAAGACACCTGCACGCGGGTGCGGCCCGGGGTGAGCGGTGGGTGTGAACAGCCGGAAAAACGAGGGTTGTAAGAAAAGCGGGAAAATCATGACGACATCCGGAACATCAGCGGGCCTGAGCACCGGCAGGCAGGTTATCCGAGCTCCCGGAACAACAAATTCACCGAAATGCCTTTCCTGTGGTCTTGCCCTCCAGAAACCCCGCAGGCGCTACTGCTCGAACGAGTGCCGTCAACGAATCCATTGGGTTCTGTCTCTTTCAAAGGGCCTGCTCAAGGCATTCAGCACGCGCTATGCCGCTTTTTCATTCACGGATGGCCATGTGATCCTGGATGTGCTGCCTTCGTGGTCAAATGTCATTTCACGATTTGTCTACAGAAGGACGGATGGGAACAAACCTGCGGAAGACCTGAAAAATCTGATCCTTCAATCGGGAAAAGAATGGCATGATCTGATCAACAATAATAACAAATCAAGAAGTTACGCATCGCTTTTTCTTCTCGATAAGTGCCACAACAAGGACCTGGATCCCTCCAGTATCAAACCGGACAGGAAGATCCGGCTCCGGTTTACAACCCGCGACAAGGCCAACCTCAAAATCCTTTGCCTGAACCGGGAGGAACTCTGCGTCGACAGCCACATGGAAAAAATCAATTCAGCTTACAGGAAACTGGCGAAAATACATCACCCGGACATGGGCGGTGATGAGGAGAAATTCAAACAGCTCAATGAAGCTCACAAACAGATGCTTCTCTGGGCAAAGAATCCTCTCTACGTCTCCAGAGAAGCGCTCAGGGATTGCTGGTCATACAACGCGTATACCAACCGATGGACGCCGCCCTTGTAAGAGACAAATCCGGAGCGTTCAGCGGGCCTGAAAAAATGGACTCATGCCCCCGTACGGGCATCTGCCGGGATCCGGATCCCGCATTATTTGTCCGAACATTTCATGGACACCTGGTATCCGGATTCAATCCAACCCCGCTGTCGTTTTCCGGAGGAATAATAAGCTGTTCCGAATACTTCACTGATATGGTTGATATTCCGAGGATTATTTTTTGAGCACAACACAGAGATTGGGCAAAAGGCCAAACATCCTCATTTTTGGATGGAAAATATTTCATGGTGTGAACGTCAGCCAGAGGGAAAAGCGAACAGAGATGTCAGAGCGTATCGACAGGCCGCACGACAGCCGTCATCTTTTCTTTTTCAGAAAAGGCATCCGCCTTTTTGCGGGCTGCGTCACGGGATGGATAGTTCCCGAGGCGTACGGCATACCAGGGTCTGTGTATGACGTCGTTCAACCGAATCAGGTGGACGGTATATCCTTTTCTCCTCAACCGTTCAGCAAGCTTTTCAGCATTTTTGCGTGAAAGAAATGCTCCCACCTGAACGGAAAAATCCATACCGGACAAATCTGATATTTGCGTTGCCTTCCCGGCAGAAGGATTTTTTGCCCTGTTTATGTTTCCCCCACCGGTTGACGTGTCCGGTATCCTGACATCACCACTTTCAGCAGCGTCCCCTGAGAGCTTTTTCCCCCGTTCGCGGCGGTGAAAGCCCATGCCCCCGGCAGGTCCCCCGCCTGACAGAGGTCTCGCATCCCCTGCAATATTTTCTGCATTTTGACCCGGGTTTCTCCCGGGGGTTTCGTTCTCCCGGCGCGACGTGCTATTTGTCGGATGGGCCTGAACAGGGGAAAACAGCGTCGCCTCAAAAAGGTCCTTTTGCTCAGGGACAGAGATCCCCTGCGTGGACCGCCCGGCTTTTGCACGAATCTGAACGGCCTCATTCCAGGTTCCCCGACCGCAGAAGGCATTGTTTCTGAAATATCCGATGTATCTGCTGCCGTCCGGTAATGAATAGGTCCCCCGGCCGTCAAATTTGCCGTTTTTGAATTCACCCTCGTATCGGATGCCATACGGCGAGACCCAAAGCCCTTTACCATTGTAAGTCCCATTGTCAAACTGACCTCTGTAGAAGCTTCCATCAGGAAATGAAAGGGAGCCCTGGCCGCAAAGCACGCCGTCTCTGAACTGTCCGGTATATCGGCTCCCGTCCGAAAACGTCATAACGCCGCGGCCGTTTATCTCTCCATTCAGGAATTGTCCCGTGTACTTTCCGCCATCCGGGAATACGATGGTCCCATGCCCATGAATCCGGCCCTCTCTGAACTGACCCACATATCTCCCGCCATTTTCAAACAGCATTTCTCCCCGACCGTTGATGCAGTCCCCATCAACACATCTCTGGCCACTCTGCGCATAACCGTTCAGAAAGAAACAGAACCCAAAGGAGAGGATTGTCAGGAATATTCGCATGTTTCCCTCCCTGTTAAGGCTTGAATCTTGCGTGAAAACTGATGAGAAGATCTTGGCTCCTCCTGAGAATTTGTGCCAGATATTTTGCAGGGACAGTATATCCGGGTGAAATAACGACATAATTCAAGGTCAGTGATGGCATTGTAATTCTTTCCGGGGTATCTTGGCAGGGGGTATGGGATCTTTTCTTCGATCCCGGCTCTCCCGGCTTGGTCATTTCAGGCGGTTACGACCGGCTGATGCCTCCCCGTTCCCGTTCCTCAAGGTATGGGGATTTCGGGTAACGGAAAAACCGAACGTATGACCGTATAAGCGAGGAGGGCAGAACCGTTTTTGAGGACCCGGAGCCCCCGTTCCATAACCCCGGTGAAGTGAGCAGGATCTTCCGATAGTCAACAGAAAAGACCCCATCGCCTGTCATCTGACAAGACCTTTTTTTGACCCATAAATTCACATGAGAAGCCAAGATTTCAGTTGCTTAATTGGAGCGGGCCTGAACAACCATCAAACAATCATTTATTTTACCCAACTGGCAAATCCTGATGATGGTCATATTTGTAATTGTTACCCGCAGGGCGAGCCGGGGCTTTTCAGAGTCATTTTCCAATCAGCATATTATCGGTACTGAAAAGGAATATGTAAATCCGAAATTGCAGGAAATCACGGATAAAGTGGATTTTTTCTTTTGACCGGTGTTCGTTTGGCCACATTCCCCGCCGCGCACACCGTGTATCCCGCATGGCCCGGGCCTGTCGCAGACAGGCCCGGACTGAGAAACCTCCCCCCGGAAATTCCGGCGGCCACCCCGGGCCATGTCTGTCACCTAAAACCTGCAAGCATCTTCGGCAAGCTCGATGCTCCCGGAGGGTAAACTATTTTCAAAAATTCCAGCCTTTATGGCCTCATTCAAATTGATGCGTATCATGCAAGCCCAACATTCTCATAACTTGCTGATATTAAAAGCCTAACTTCATTTTTGAAAATAGTTTATGCAGGTTTTAGGTGTCAATCAATCCGGATTGGACTCCTTTATCCTTGACACGACGTGCCGGTCTCTATAAACTTTATCTCTCAATCTGTAGGTAGACAGGAGACGGAAAAATGAGCTCAAACAGAAAACAGACCCGGTTGATTCGCGCAAGGAAGGCCAAGCCCAATCGGACCAACCTGAAAAAAAATCAGAAGCGCGTCCAGAGAAATGCCGAGATCCTGAGGGAGTTGGCTTCAAAGGCATAAAGTCCTCCAGGTGTCATCCGCATAATTCAAACGGGTGTGGAGAGAGAATATGCAGACCGGGTGCATCCCGCCCACGGTTGCACATGCCGGGTCTCGGGTTTTGCTTCGCGGACCTGGATATGAGCCTGTCGAACGGGTCGGATTCCAGACGTGACGCCCAGCCGATTTTCAGATTGTAAAGCAAAAGCCTCCCGACAAGGGTGGCTTTTTTTGTTGCGGAAGTCCATCCCCGGCGGTTGAGCAATCGTTCGATATTTCCGGGCGGCCGGATGCATACCGTGCAGGTGGCATTTGAATGGCCTGTCTCCATGAGGAGTCTGAGATGAAAGAGGTTGTCATTGTTTCCGCCTGCCGGACAGCCATAGGCACGTTCGGCGGGACACTGAAGGACATGAGTCCGGAGAAGATCGCATGTGCCACCATGAAAGAAGCCATCCGGCGTGCCGGCATTGATCCCGGCATTATCGACGATGTGCGCTTCGGATGTTGCGGGGAACCTGTTGATGCGCTGAATGTGGCACGGGTTTCCGCTATTCTTGCCGGTGTCCCGGAACATGTCCCGGCAGTGACCATTAACCGGGTATGTATTTCCGCCATGGAGGCTATTATTTCGGGAATGGCAATGATCCAGGCGGACATGCCGGATCATGTGCACACTGCTTTACGCCATGAAAAAACGCGGCAAGACGCTCGGGCTGGCATCGCTGTGTGGAGGGGGTGGTGTATCCATGGCCTGTGCGTTGGAAATGTTGTAATGCCGGAAAACAATATGCCGGCGCGAACGGGGTTACTCCAGATACCGAACACTTCTTGACGGCCGTCCGATCCGGTATGCGATATGAAGACGGAGTACGGGCTTGATTTCCCGGACGGCTTCTTCGTCCAGTTCCATTCCGCTTATCACCGCTACGGGTTCCTTCTGGATTTCTATCATCTTTTTTGCCGTGCCGGGGGCCATACCGGGAAAGCCCACGGATTCCTGCCTGCACCTGAGGCAGGAGATAGCCCCCTTCTCCCGACAGAAAATTGCTCTTCCAGTGCCTGTGTACGGCCTCCCGCAATGGCAGCATTTTTCAAAATTGATGCCGTATCCCGCAAGGGCCATGGCCTTTGCCTCGAAAACGATCCGAATGATATCTTTGTCTTTTCCCCTGTCGAGAGCAAGGAACGACTGGTTTAACAGGTCGAATATCTCTTTTCCCGGTACATTCTGCGGAAAAAGCGTTTCCGAAAGTTCCGCCATGTGACTTGCGAGCACAAGGGATGTGAAATCAGACCTGAGGCCCGGGAACCCATGGATCAGTTCACACGAATTCAGGAAACAGAGATCCTTATTCCGTCTGGTTGTATATGCCACTTTTGTCAGACAGAGCAGATCCAGACAGTTCGGGAAACGTTTTCGACTCTTTCGTCCCCCTTTTGCCACGCCTTTGAGGGTTCCCCTGTCCGGGGTAAAAAAAGTGACCAGGAGATCGGATTCCCCGAATTCTCTGACCCGTATGACAATCGCAAAGGAGTTGTGATGATGCATATTTTCACCCGGAGTAAGATTTGCAGGGCTGTCCGGGAACATTTTTCTAAAGCCGGGAGCCGGAAGTGCCGATAATCGCAATGACAACAGGTTCCTTTCCTGAATGACGGATCGAGACATTTGGTAGAAACCTCCCGGATCGACACTGAAAGAGCCACTTAATCCGGGGGCGTTCACCCCGCCGGGAAAGCACCGGTGGCGAGGGATTCCGCAGAGGTCTTCTGATGGACATATCCGCCGTTATGAATCTTCATGAACTGGCAATGACCAAGCATATCCGGCAGCAGAGTCATTTGCAGGCGCGGCAGGAGAAGCTGAATATTCAGATCCAGGCGCAGGAAGCAGGGCGGTCGGAAAAATCAGGCGCCCGGGCTTCCCTGGAGGCCTATCCCGGCGTATTTACCCATACGGTCAGACGGCAGAAGGACCCCAAAGCCGTTACGGCCAGGGTGAAACGCCAGGCCGATGCACAATCGGCAAAAGAGACGGTTCAGGGTACGGCTGAGGAAATGCGCAGGGAAGGAGATTCTCAGGAATCCGGGTCGGTTATCGATATCGTGACCTAGTTTCCATCCCGGCAAGATTTTGAAAAGAACGTCATCCCCTGTTTTTCACCCCCCAATGGCCGTTTTTCCGTTCCAGGCCCTGAAGCCGTCCGAAAGGTTGATGACATCGTTAAACCCCTTTGGCGGCCTGAAGCTGCACGGTACCCCTGCTTCGGCCTTCGATTGCGCAATAGACAATCGTGAACTTACGGTCGTTAGTCTTTTGTCCGGTTCAGGCAAATGAATGAGCCTGGCTCCCGGGATATGGCCTTTTTCATGCTTACCGGGTTGGCGAACATCCAGGATTGTCAGGTCTTCCGCAGTCTTGGCCCTGATAAACTTACGGGCTTCATCCGCGTTCATCAATTTTACCGGCCGGAGTACCTGACTTCAGTTCATGATATCCTCCCGGGTTGAATGGTCCATGACATGCTCAGACTATCCCAGATCCGGTGTTTCCGCAAGTTTGTATGATTGAAAACGGCCGGGAAAGAGGTCTGACCGGGGTGAAGGTACCCTGTAACCCGAACACGTGTTCATCGGTGAGGTTCCTGTGTGCCTTCGCATGATCTGCGGCGGGTATCCGTATCGGAATTACAGTACCTGCCGGCAATACACAGGCACGACATGGTTCCGACCGCCTCAATCAATTCAGGCAGAGAAATGTGATGGTTGAACTCACCCAGGTGAGGGCCGCTGTTGATGACGATGTCACCGGCGCCTTTTCGGAGTGATTTTATTTTTTCAGCCGAAAACCGTCGTTTTCTCAGAAATGCCTCGAATTCTTCGTTTGTCATCTGATTCTGATCCGCCACTCTCAGGACTTCCTCCATGTACCGGTCGACCCCCATTTCATCGATCATCCGCGATGCAAGTCTGTCCAGATCGATTGGAAGGTTCCCCTCGAAATCGTTGGCCACAAATCCTCGGTAGTAACTTCGGAAGATTTCAGTGATAAGGACTTTAAGCTGTTTTTTGTCAAACAGATCGCGGGCGTCCACGGGTCTTCCGTTGCTGTCAAAGCCGACTCTGCGGCCATCTTTATTGCGGAAATAGCTTCCCAGGATCAGCATCAGACTCAGCATGTGAATGCCGATATGGCGGTAAAGTACATGGCTTCCGCCTCTGAAACTGATGAAGTGTTCAAAATCCCTGATACCGGTGACTCCGAGATTGGGGTACATACAGCTTTCCAGCCAGCGGTCAAGTCTCCCGGCCCGGGGCCATTCATAAAGGCCCCGGTCTCTTCTTCTCTGCCTCTGGACGCGATTGTGAAAGAGCGGGATCGGAGCGGAATGGACAATACCCATGGATGTCAGTTTTCCCAGAAGCCAGGCGTTTCTTGAGATCACGTCTCTGAATTCCTCGCTGGTCAGGCGTTTTTCTTTTTCGGACTCGTTTGGATATGAAAAGTATTCCTTATCAGCGATAAACCCGATTGCGTAGCCTTTCGGGTGAAGGGGGTCCTTGTCCGGGCGCTCGGTGGGGAGGCAGTGCATCCGGAACAGGCGGCTGCCTTTGATCCGGACAGCCACGGGAACATTGAATCTTACGGAAAAACGACGGGGCTGGTCCTGCAGGTATTCCATCCAGAGTGATTCATGGACCAGGGCTTCGGGAGATTCCCCGGCACGGGCCAGTTTTACAACAAGGTGGTGATCTCCATCGCTCAGCCGTGCTACCAGACTTCTGCCGACAAGGCGTGGCCGGCCGGTTACATCCAGCCCTGTTTCATGAATGATCTGCTCCCAGGTCACACCGGGTGTGAGCTTTTGTGTCGACGCGGATATCCTTGGGCCCCGGACTGAAGACGGCAGGGACCCGAGCGCCTCGGCTGCCGCCCTGTGGGGGTGCCCTTCTGTTTCCAGAAGCAGGTTTTTCAGGGTGTCAAGGGCCGCTTCGGCCAGATGTTTTGAATGGATGATAATGGCGCACAGGGTGTTGGCAACTTCCTTGTACATGAAGTATGCCTGGGTCTGATGCCTGAATTCGTAGTCGGTGAGCACCTTTTGAAGAATGGAAATCGTTTGCCGGCGGATGACCTCGGGGTTGGTTTCCACAAGGGACTGGAGAAAATAGACAGCCAGATACTTGGCCGTAAAATCATAGGCCCCGTCCATCAGGGTGTTTTCGGAAAGGATCCGTTGTCTCTCTAAATCGGCGGCGGTCACTTCCCGTACCTACAACAGTGAAAATGCCCCTTTTGCGACCGATTGCGCAGTGATCCCGAACTTTTCAAAAAGCACATCGGCCGGGGCTGAAGCCCCGAAACGATCCAGGCAAATCACACGGCCCTCACTGCCCACATACCTGTGCCAGCCCTGTGAGACCCCTGCTTCCACCGCAAGCCGGGTTTTCACGCCTGGAGGAAGGACCTGGCGGCGGTAGTCTTCAGACTGCGCTTCGAAGAGTTCCCAGGACGGCATACTGACAATCCGGACACGTTTGCCCTCATTTTCGATGAGTTGAGACGCATCCAGGGCAACATGAACCTCGGATCCGGAGGCCATCAGGATGATATCCGGATCGCCTCCGGATGTGTCCTTCAGAACATAGGCGCCCTGAGTCAGCCCGGTTGCCGGGGCGTACACATCCCGATCCAGGACCGGAAGCCCCTGCCGGGTCAGTGCCAGCGCGACCGGCCCGCTGTGGGACTGCAAGGCAAATTTCCATGCCTCGGCGGTCTCGTTGGCATCGCATGGCCGGATAACCGTGAGGCCGGGGATTGCTCTCAGCGCGGCCAAATGCTCGATCGGCTGATGGGTGGGCCCGTCTTCGCCCAGGCCGATACTGTCATGGGTGAATATGTAGATGACTTTGAGACCCATCAAGGCGGCCAGTCGAATCGCGGGGCGCATGTAATCCGAAAAGACCAGAAAAGTCCCCCCGTAAGGGATGACCCCGCCATGAAGGGCCATGCCGTTCAGGATTGAACCCATGCCGTGCTCCCTCACGCCGAAACGCAGGTTGCGTCCCTGATAATTGTCGGCCTGAAAATCATTTTCATCGTTAATAAGGGTCTTGTTGGAAGGTGCCAGGTCCGCAGATCCGCCTAACAGGTTGGGAACGCGTTGCGCAATCGCGTTGAGCACTGTTCCCGAGATGACCCTTGTAGCCTTTCCTTTGGCTTCCGCAGGAAAAGAGGGGATTCCGCCTGCCCAGTTTTCCGGCAGTTCTCCGTCCATCCATCGGGTAAATTCCGCACCCAGATCCGGGTAGGTGGCGGCATACGAACGGAGTGTTTCCTGCCACCGTGCTTCCAGTTCTTTTCCCCTGTCCACGGCCGTTCGAAAATGGCTGAGCGCTTCCTCGGGAACGAGAAAGGGCGGTTCCTCGGGCCATCCCAGGTGTTTCTTGGTCAACCGGATTTCCTCCGGACTCAGCGGTTCGCCGTGAACCGATGGTGTGTCCTGCTTGTTGGGGCTTCCATAACCGATGTGCGTGCGGACGGCAATCAGAGACGGCCGTTCCGATTCCGATCGGGCGACCGTGATTGCCTGTTCTATGGCTTCCAGGTCATTGCCGTCGTCCACCTGCCGGACATGCCAGCCATAGGCCTCAAAGCGGGCTGTGGTGTGCTCCGTAAAGGTAATGTCGGTACTGCCTTCAATGGAAATGTGATTGTCATCGTACAGGAAGATAAGTTTTCCCAGTCCGAGATGACCCGCCAGGGAGGCCGCCTCACCGGACACGCCTTCCATCATATCCCCGTCCCCGGCAATTCCGTAGGTGTAATGATCAACAATTGCGTGCCCGGGCCGGTTGAACCTGGCAGCCAGAAAGCGCTCGGTAATGGCCATCCCGACACTGGCGGCAAATCCCTGACCCAGGGGGCCTGTCGTGATCTCAACCCCGGGACTGAGGGGATATTCCGGATGACCCGGCGTTTTGCTGCCCCACTGTCGAAATGCCTTGATGTCGTCAAGGGTCAGATCGTAGCCGGAGAGATAGAGAAGACTGTAAAGCAGCATGGAGCCGTGTCCTGCGGAAAGAACAAAACGATCTCTGTCTACCCACTTCGGATTTTCAGGGTTATGACGCAGGAAGCGCGTCCATAATACGTAGGCCATGGCGGCCGCCCCCATGGGCATACCGGGATGGCCGGAGTTGGCTTTTCCGATGCTGTCCACGGAAAGCATCCTGATGGTATTGATACAAAGCTGGTCAAGATCCATAGTCATTTCCAGTCGTACTCCTGTAAAAAGTGCTTGATATGGGTATGAAAGAAGGGAATTTTCCCATGAGTCCCCGTTTAATTAAAACCTAAAACCTGCATAAACTGTTTTCAAAAATCCCAGCCTTGATGGCCTCATTCAAATTGATGCGTATCATGCAAGCCCAATATTCCAATAACTTGCTGATATTAAAGGCATAATTTCCTTTTTTTGAAAACAGTTTATGCAGGGTTTAGGTAAAATAAAAACCGGATCGTAAAGGATCCCTGGGGCCTGCCGCCCTGCACACGCCTGACCTGATTCGTGCATACACCTCCCCGGCCCAGTTTCGCGATTGTGCTACCATTGTTGGACCTCAAAAGTCAACCGCTAGGCAAAAAAAGTATGGCCCCTCAAATGAATTTATGGGTTAAAAAAGCTCCCATAACCAGGAGCCCATTCAAAAACGATCCGTTTTGCACCCACTCGGCGCCTGCAGGTTTTAGGTGAAACATTTCTGCAACGGATCATAAACCAGGTTCCATCGACCGCGTCAAATTATCATTGACACACAAAGACATCTTTGAGATATAGTTGGCAATTTTTGAAGAATGCCGGTATCTTCGTTATGCGGCATCCTGCGTCTGCCACACCACGACATGGCAGTACATAGCGGAAATGGATGTGATTTTTCAGCCTGTCGCAGAAACCATGCAGAGCATGCCGTTTTTCTGGGATTGCCTTTCAGCACAGGAGAAGCATTTCCTGATAAAATGCAGGGCAGTAGACCATGATTACAATCACACGCGATCAGATGCTTCTTTTCAGTAAGCAGGCCCGGAAACGGTTTGAAGACCGGATGGTCGCCCATATGCAGTCAAAACCCGGATATGGCGACAGCCTGCCTGAACCGCAACTTCGTGAGCGGGTGGTTGCCCTGATCGCATCGGCCGAAAGCTACCAGATCGACGATGAGGATAACGTGCAGTATTATATTGAGCTTTTCTTTGACCGCTCTCCGGAGATTTTTCAAGACCCTGAAATAAGTGCCATCCTGAAAGCGGACAACATGTCATCCTCCACAAAAATCGCCTTCTTGAACGACACCCTTATCTCAAACGGTATCCCCGATGAGCAATAAAGTTGGAAGCCCGGTCGCCTCCTGTCCGGCACGGAGCGCCCTTGGAAGCAAGCCGGGAGATCCCAGCCACAAAACCTGCGCTGTCAAAATCCTGTCTGTCAAGGAACCCGGGGGGGATGAATTCAAGGATGGCAAGATCAGCATCCACGTAAAATCACTCAACGGACCTTTGCACATCACCTATGAGGTCAAGGTTTGTACCATGAAGGTGACCCTCTGGATAGAATATGACCCCGCAAACAAGGTCCATTCAACATTTTACAAGTCCTACGAAGGTAAAGGGGTAACCGGAAAGCGGGTGGTGGTTGTCCTGCAGGGGGAAACCCGGGCCCCCGGTACCTATGAAGTCGTCTGGGATGGCCGTGACAAGACCGCAGATCACCGGATTCTGCTCGACGGTACCTATACGGTTCGTATCCAGGGGTTGCATGAGGTCATTCGGAATGACAGCACGACCATCAAGTTTCAGCCCCCGTTCTCCTCTAACTACGGCATGCACTACCATCATGGCAGTCACGATCTTCAGTCAACCAAAAAAGAGGTTGAGCACGCCCGGGACAAACAGAAGCGGCTCAAGGACGGAACCGGTTTTTCTTCGGACTCAAGCGTTGCGGACCCGGCCCTCTTTGCGTGGAACATGATGCGCGTTTCCGCCGTCATCATGGAAGTCCTTCACAGCAACCCGTTTTTGATTGCGTTCTATCCGGAGGAAAGCACGCCCGGAAAACCGGCGTATTACAAGAAAAGCAAAAAATCCTATATCACGAGCTTTGACCCGGGCAAAGGCGTAGACCGTAATAATTCTGTCCTGCTGCCCCATGAACCCGCCGATGCCCTGCGTGATGTGTTTCTGATGGTCATGGGGGGGTGCCGGACCGGCAATGAGACACTTGCGGTACAGGGTAGATTGAAGGGCCTGTCGAGAAGGTTCAATCCAGGACCGATAGACGGAAAACATGGACCGAAGACTACCGCCGCCCTGCAGCACTGGCAGAAGTGGGAAAAAATCCAGCCTGCTGACGGCACGAAAAACGCGGCAACACTTGCTGCCCTGAAAGTTGATCCGACCCTGACCGAAAAAAAACAGACGTGGGAAGTACAGAAAAAGTTGAAATCGTTTTCAAAGCGTTACAATCCCGGAAAGGAAGACGGCATCTGGGGACCCAGGACTGAAAGCGCACTCACCCATTACCAGGAAGACCATGTCCCTGAACTCGAGGTCAATTCATTGCCGGACAAGAAGACCCTCAGGCATCTCAGGATCGATGGTTCCAAGGGGGCGATTGACCGTGACCTGGTGGATGCCTTTGTAAAACGCGGTTGTAATATCGTCCTGGGCTTCAGGCAGAAGGTCTCCTTCAGCGGGGCCGAGAAATGGCAGATTCATTTCTGGGATCAGGCTGCGGCCGGTTCGGGAATCGATGATGCCGCAACCGAGGCCAGGACCATGTGCGGCAGAAAATATTTCAAGGAACTGGCGTATAATCTGAAAACCCGTTCCGGAGTGGACAAGAACGAGACGCTTCATCCGGCACGCCATGGAAGGGATATCTGAGGATGCTCACATGTCGGGATGCAGAATCCGATACCGGCTTTTCGCGGCAGTTTTTTTCATACTCATCACTGGAAATATAACAATGGCCAGCAGCAGACAAGATACATTTGATCCGGACAAAACAACGGAAGCAGTCCAATCATTCTTCGCCCTGGAGGGAAGGATGCTCACACCGAAACAGATTGCTCAAAAGTTGGGCCGGCCGTCACCCATGCAGCATCCGGACCTGGGTCCGCTTTTGAATTTCCGCGGCAGTCTCGGAACCGTCTGGGTGAGTCCGCGATATCATGTGGTCTATTATTCCGGAGAGGCAATGCCCGCCGGGAATAAGAAGCCGATCAGTGCGACTGAAGGCTATGACATGGCAAACCGTTTCGCGGAGCGGCACGTTGCAGACTTCACACAGCGAAACTATGAGGCGGAACCACCGGAAGCCGATGCGGACAGCGTAACCCAGTGCTGGACCGAGCACCCCGGATCCGGAACGGAAACATCGATCTTCCCCAACTGGGTAGAGATTGTTGTTGATCTTACCCAGGGCCGCGTCAAACGCTTCAGTGCTTCCGACTTACACCTGGTACGAACTACACCTCCCGGGATTGACAGGAAGCAGGCAGAGGCGAGAATCAAGGCGGGGTTCGAAAAGGCGGCCATAGAGGACATTGAACTGATGGAACAGCCGCTCTGGGACGGTGATCCCAAAGTGATTACGGTCTGGAGTGCGTCGGTGTTGACCCTTGGTCCTGAGGGGCCGATGACCGTCCGGGTGACCATAAACGCTGATACGGGAGAGGTTGTTCCGGAGTGAATCCCTCTCTCAGACACGTTTTCAAAACGGAATCAGGTACAACATGCCGTTTTTTCTATCGCCTGCCCGGTGCTCCTGTCCCGGGCTCCCCCTGGAGACCTTTGAAAAATGACTGATTTCGTGCCGAATCGAGTTGAAGATTCCCCCGCTGATAAGCGGGGGAAAGGTGAAAATTATAACTGCAGGGATATATTGAATATTTCGAGGATTATATTTGAGCCTGACGCCGGGCTGGTGCAAAAGCGGTTGCTTTTCAAAGGTCTCTTTATGCCCAGGTCATCAGCCCCATGACAAAACAGTTTTCGAGCTTTTCCCGACTGGGTGCCACGCGTACGGTATATCCCAGACGGCCGGTCTTTGTGCAGGGGATTTTCCCTTTGAATGTGCAAAGGTCTTCATCCGATTCAATGAATTTGAGAATAACGGTTTCCCGGTCGGCCAGTTCGCCATTCTGATCAACCCGCCCATAGTATGCCTCTACGGTGATGTCATCGGGAGAAAGGGATCCCAGCCTGACCCGGGCTGTAACTTCGAGGTCTTCCCCGACGGCTTTTTCCAGGCCATGGGTGCCTGAAAGTTCTTCAACAGAGACTTCCTGCCAGCCGGTCATCAGCTTTTTCCGCCAGTCTGCCAGGTCCCTGGCCCCGGAGAAATCCTGGTGGCACAACTTGCCGAATCGTCTTGAGCAGGGCAGGTAGTAGCGGTTCACATATTCCTGAACCATCCTGTGTGAATTGTAGACCGGGCAAAGATGCTGCAGACCTGCCTTCATTTTCTCTACCCATCCCCGGGGGATGCCGTCATGGCCTCTCTGGTAGAACAGGGGAACCACCTCATTTTCAAGGATATTGTAAAGATCCCGGCTTTCGATGTCGTCCTGGGCATCATGATTCGTGTAAACCTCCCCGTGTCCCAGGGCCCAACCGAAGTCCGGGTGGTATCCTTCGTCCCACCAACCGTCCAGGACACTCAGATTCAGGGATCCGTTTGCCAGGGCCTTCATGCCGCTGGTGCCGCATGCCTCCAGGGGGCGTCTGGGTGTATTGAGCCACACGTCGGTTCCGGTAACCAGCTGCTGGGCCACGTGAAGGTTGTAATCCTCCAGGAACACAATGCTTCGCCTGAATCGTT